>NZ_QSHS01000032.1:0-19157 GCF_003467795.1 Collinsella sp. AM36-4AA | reverse complement strand
CAAAACCTCCCACGGCATCCCCGGCGCCGCTAAGTAGTCTCGCTCGACCGTCGGTCGGAGACGGGCGGGCATTACGTTTGCTGCTCTACAGTCCTATGCAAGACGAAGGCCACATTAAGTGGCCTTCTTTGCATGCGGAACTCGCGACAAACGTAATGCCCGCCCGTCTCCGACCGACTACCAACCAAATTCTTTTCAGCCCAGGCCCCTGTGTACCGCGCGTCTAAGATCTTCAAATTCAAATAATCTGACAATCGATTCTTATAGCAGAGGCCCCTTGGCCTTTAGTTTGATACAAGTTCCGCACGAGCCGGAAAGCACTTAATGTGCTTTCCGTGCGAGACAGGACTGTTCGCAGTAGCAAACTAAAGGCCAAGGGGCCCAGTCAACCTAACAGAAGCGATTACTCTGCAGTTAGTTGAATTTGAAGATCTTTGAGGCAAGACGGTATAGGCCGATCGTGGTTTTGTCTCCGGCACGACCGCGGAGGTTGGTGAAGAAGCCGACCACACCGTAACGTGCACGACGATACATACGCTCGTCATAGGCCTTCAAATCATTCCACAGCGTCTTTAGGCGCTCGTCGGCGCAATCTTCCTCGGAAAGCTTGGTGAGCACCGAGCAGATCGCCATCATCATAGTGAAATAACCCATCATGTACGAACGCAGACGCGACGACTCGACATCGCTGTACAGGTGGTACGACTCCATCATGATGCGCGTCACACGGAACTGCTGATCGAGACGCTTGACCATCGTGGCCTCGTTGACACTCTGGCCCTCGCGACCGATAAAGTAGCGATAGAGGTCGATGTCGGCGTAGTACATGGTCTTGCAACGCGGCAGCGGCACGTAGGCGTAGATGTTGTCCACATAGAACGTGTGCGGCGGCATGGGAAGGTTGGACTCGCGCAGCACATCCGTGCGATAGCACAGGCTGTGCATGAGCAGATTCTGGTCCAGGCGGAAATGGCCAATCTGGTCCCAGGTAAAGATCTTTTTTCGAGGCAAGGCAAACTTGTAACCAATGGCCGTATGCGTACCCTCGTAAACCTTCTCGTACACGTAGTTCGAGATAAACAGGTCAACGCGCTGGTCGCGCTCTTCAAAGCCGCGCAGAATCGACAGCATGGTCGAAAGGGCAGCGCCGTCAAGCCAGTCGTCCGAGTCGACAACCTTGTAGTAGGTGCCCTGCGCCTCGCGCAGACCCGAAAGGACGGCAATACCGTGGCCGCCATTCTCCTGGTGCACCGCGCGGATGATTCCAGGATAACGGGCCTCCCACTCGTCGGCCTTGGCGGCCGTCTCATCCTTGGAGCCGTCGTCCACCACGATAATCTCGATATCGGTGGCATAATTGCTCCCCTCCAAGATGGAGGTAATGCAATGGTCCATGTCCTTAGCGGCGTTATACGAGGGAATACCGAATGTTATGACTTTATGCATGGCAGGCGATAATCTCATCCGAAAGATCGAGGGCGGAATTGGTCACGGCATCCATATCGTAGTAACGATACTCGGCCAGACGACCCACCGGGTGGAAGTTTGTCAGGTTCTGGACGCGCTCAAGATAGCGCTCATAGAGCTCACGGTTCTCGGGCTCAAGAATGGCGTAATACGGCGTCTCGCCCGAGCCGGGCGTATAGGCCTTGGAGTACTCCTTCATGATGGTGGTCTTGCCGGGCAGAACCTGACCGGTCATGTTCTTGAACTCGGTAATGCGCGTGTAATCCTCGCTCGTGGTGTAGTTGACGGTACCCACGGGCTGGAACTGATCCATATCGAGCGTCTCGAACTTCATGTCGAGCGTGCGGTACGGCAGCGCGCCCAGGTCGAGGTTGAACAGCTCATCGAGCGGACCGGTATAGACGATCTCGCCGCCGTAGACCTTGCCGTCGACCTTGACGGTTGTCTCGTCGATCTCGAAGAGATCGCGAGCATCCACGTCGCAGAACACATCAATCAGGTCGTGGTCGAGCATGTGCTCAAACAGCGCCGTGTAGCCATCCTGCGGCATACCCTGGAAGGGGGCCTGCGGGAAGTAGCGGTCATCGTCGCCCACAAAGACGGGAACGCGGCCGGTGATCGAGGGATCGATCTGGTCGGGCGTCTGGCCCCACTGCTTCATGGTGTAATGCAAAAAGACGTTCTCGTAGACGTAATCAGCGACCTCGGCCAAGTCGGGGTCGTTCTTCTTACGCAGCTCCATAATGGGCACCTTGACATCCTTGCCAAAGGTCTCCACGAGCTTCTGATACAGCTCCTCGCCGCGCTCGTCACCAAAGGCGAGCTTGAGACTCGCGTGGTTGAAGGGCACGGGCATAAGGGTGCCGTTGATGTTGGCGAGCACCTTGTGCTGATAATCCGTCCACTTGGTAAAGCGCGACAGGAAATTGTGCACGCGCTCGTTAAAGGTGTGATAGATATGCGGACCGTACTCGTGGATCAGGATTCCGGCCTCGTCAGTGCAGTCATAGGCATTGCCCGCAATGTGGCTACGGCGCTCCAAAACGGCAACACGATAGCCGATGGTCTCGGCAAGACGGCGGGCGCAAACGGCACCGGCATATCCAGCACCGACGACAATCATGTCGTACGCGCCGGCGTTAAAGCCTTCAGGCAGGCCTGAGGTAATCTGCATCGATACTCCTTGTCAAAAGCCACGGGCTCGTTAGCTGGGCTTTTCTCGAACATTCTTCGAGACATATTTATCAGAGCGATTATAGCGCTAATGCGTCCTATAATGAGCTTGCCACACAAGGAAAGCTCAAGCACCGCGGCGTACATAATTGAAAGGTAAACCCGCTAGCAGCGGGTTTATTCGTGAACAGCCGGGCGCCTGGAGCTTAGCGAAACGCTTGCAAGGAGTAACATGAGCGATTTCCTAAACCGTATGAAGTCTGCCGCCAAGGCCGACCTTAAGACCATCGTCCTGCCCGAGGGCGAGGATCCGCGCACCATCGTCGCGGCCAACAAGATCATCGAGGAAGGCCTGGCCAACATCGTCATCCTGGGCGATCCCAACGAGATCAACGTTCCCGGCGCCACCGTCATCGACCCGCGCAATGCCGAGAAGCACGAGGAGTACGCACAGAAGTTTGCCGAGCTCCGCGCCAAGAAGGGCGTTACCATCGAGCAGGCTCGCGCCCAGGTGATGGACGCCACCTACTTTGGCACCATGATGGTCAAGATGGGCGACGCCGACGGCCTGGTCTCCGGCGCCTGCCACTCCACCGCCGACACCCTGCGCCCCGCGCTGCAGATCCTCAAGACCGCCCCGGGCACCAAGCTGGTCTCGGCCTTCTTCGTGATGTGCACCGACACCCCGCAGTTCGGCACCGACGGCACGCTGATCTTCGCCGACTGCGGCCTCAACATCAACCCGTCCTCCGACGAGCTCTCCGAGATCGCCATCGCCTCCGCTCACTCCTGGTCCACCTTCATGGGCAACGTTGAGCCGCACGTGGCCATGCTCTCCTACTCCACCATGGGCTCCGCCGGCGGCGAGGTCGCCAAGAAGGTCCAGGAGGCCGTGAAGTTCTGCAAGGAGAAGGCTCCTGAGCTCGCCATCGACGGCGACCTGCAGCTCGATGCCGCTATCGTCCCCACCGTCGCCCAGCTCAAGGCTCCCGGCTCCTCCGTTGCCGGCAAGGCCAACGTGCTCGTGTTCCCCGACCTCGAGGCCGGCAACATCGGCTACAAGCTGGTTCAGCGCTTCGCTGGCGCCGACGCTTACGGCCCCATCCTGCAGGGCATCGCCAAGCCGGTTAACGACCTTTCGCGCGGCTGCTCTGCCGACGACATCGTGGGTGTCGTGGCCATCACCGCCGTCCAGGCTCAGATGGCTGAGTAGCGGACGCACTCGCCCGAAGGCCGTACGGGCTAACCCCTGAAAACGTCCTCGACCAATGAAACGCCCCCGTTCCGCTCCTTCGGAGCTACGAACGGGGGCGTTTCTGGTCTGCGGAATGTTTTCATGGGTTAGCCCGTACGGCCTTCTACTGCTACGAAGCATTCAGAGCATCTGGAGTGGGCGGCGGCTTGGCTACGAGCTGGGGCTGAGGATCTGAATGCATGGGCAACGTTGCTGAGGGCGTGGTGACGCATAATTTCTTTCGCAAATTGACAACCGCATAGCGGAACACGGCCCGCGCCCCGTCATATGATTTCTAGCGGCTAAACAACAAATCAACGACGAAAGGGGCACGGGCCGTGTCTGCGAACATCGTAACAGTCGACGAGGAGTCGCTGCGCAAGGACATAAAGAATCTGGTGAGGAAGACCGTCGAGGAGACGCTCAACGCGCTGCTCGACGAGGAGGCGTCCGAGCTCGTAGGGGCCGGGCGCTACGAGAGGACGGCAGGCCGGGAGGCATACCGCAGCGGCCACTACGCGAGAAAGCTCGTCACCGGGGCAGGAGAGGTCGAGCTCAACGTGCCGAAGCTGCGCGGCGCGACCTTCCAGACGGCCGTTATCGAGCGCTACCGCAGGCGCGAGACTTCGGTCGAGGAGGCCATCGTCGAGATGTACCTCGCGGGCGTCTCGACCAGGAGAATCGAGGACGTCTCCGAACTCCTCTGGGGAGCGCCCGTGTCCTCCGGCACCGTCTCCAACCTCAACGAGAAGGCGTTCGCGTCCATCGAGGCCTGGCGCCAGAGGCCGCTCGAGGGCGATTACCCTTACGTTTTCGTCGACGGCATCTACCTCAAGCGCAGCTGGGGAGGGTCCTACGAGAACGTGGCCGTTCTGGTGGCCATCGGCGTCAACTCCACCGGCGACCGGGAGGTCATCGGCTGCGCGGAGGGCTACACCGAGTCGGCGGACTCGTGGCGCGAGTTCTTCTCGTGGCTCAGGGGGCGCGGGCTCTCCGGCGTGCGGCTCGTCACCGGCGACAAGTGCGCGGGGATGCTCGGTGCGCTCGAGGAGGTGTTCCCCGGGGCACGCTACCAGCGCTGCACGGTCCACTTCTACCGAAACGTGTTGGGAAGGGTGCCCGTGACCAGGAGGAAGGCCGTGGCGCGCATGCTGAAGGCGATTCACGCGCAGGAATCGCGCGAGGCGTGCTCGAGGAAGGCGGCGGAGGTGGCGGACGAGCTGGACGGGATGAGGCTCGGCGCGGCCGCGAGGACGGTGCGCGACGGCTTCTCCGAGACTCTCGCCTACACGGACTTCCCGCCGGAGCACTGGCGCAGAACCCGGACCAATAACGGTATCGAGCGCATCAACCGCGAGATCAGGCGGAGGACGAGAGTCGTAGGGACCTTCCCGGACGGCAACTCGGCCCTGATGCTGGTGACGGCGAGGCTGAAGTACATCGTGGAGCACGAATGGGGCAAGAGGAGGTACCTGGACATGTCGAAGCTGGAGGAGATGGACGAGCTGAGCAAGAAGGCGGAGGGCTAGAGCAAGGCGGGGCCGAGGCCGCCTCGATCAATTTGCGAAAGAATCTTGACGGTACCGAGGGCGTATGTGTTTGGAATCGATCACTTTGGATCTGAGCGGCAAAGCTTGGGTCGTCGTCCTTCTGCCAACAAAAAGGCCTCCGGAGCCGTTTGCTCTGGAGGCCTTTCATTCAATTGCAAATGAGCGCTAGTTGTTCTTGGTCAGACGCTCGACGTCGTGGGCGATCATGTATTCCTCGTCGGTGGGGATGACCATGACCGTGACGGCGGAACCGGCGGCGCTGATGACCTGCGGGCCGTTACCCACGGCCTCGCGGTTCTTGTTGTTGTCGATGCGCACGCCCAGCCACTCGAAGCAGTCGCAGAAAGCCTTGCGGATCGACCAGTCGTTCTCGCCGATGCCGGCGGTAAAGGTGATGGTGTCCACGCCCGCCATAGAAGCGATCATGGAGCCGGCCTGCTGCATGGCCTTGTAGGCGAACATATCGAAGGCGAGCAGGCAGCGCTCGTCGCCCTCGGAGGCGCGCGTACGGATGTCACGGGCGTCGTTGGAGATGCCAGAGATGGCAAGCAGACCAGACTGCTTGTTCATCATGTCATCGACTTCCTGGTAGCTGTAGCCGCCCTCGCGCTGCAGGTAGCACACGGTAGCCGGGTCAATGGAACCACAACGGGTGCCCATCATCAGGCCGTCGAGCGGCGTGAGGCCCATCGTGGTATCGCGGCACACGCCGTCCTCAATGGCGGCGAGCGAAGCGCCGTTGCCCAGATGACACGAAAGCAGACGGTGGCAGCGCGAACCCAGGATCTCCTTGGCCATCATCCATTCATAGCGGTGGCTTGTGCCGTGGGCGCCGTACTTGCGCACGTGATACTTGTCACACACGCCCTTGGGCAGGGCGTAGGTGTAGGCGACCTCGGGCATAGTCATGTGGAACGAGGTGTCGAAGACGGCCACGTTGGGCAGCTCCGGATACTTCTCGCGACAATACTCGATTGCCGCCGCCTCGCCGTAGTTGTGCAGCGGAGCAAGCGGTGCCACCTCGAGGATCTTAGCCATGACCTCATCGTCGACGACCGCGGAATCATCGAAGTACCAGCCACCCTGAACGATACGGTGGCCGATGCCATCGATCGTAAAGTCGGTCTTCTCGAGCTCCTCGAGCACACGTGCGATAGCCGAACGGTGATCCGGGAAGGGAACCTCCTCGGTTTGCTTGGCGCCACCGTTCTCGGAGTGGCCAAAGATGCCCATGTCCGAACCGATACGTTCGCAGTTGCCCTTGGCGAAAACCTCGCGGGTATCGGTATCCAAAAGCTGATATTTAAGGCTTGAGCTACCGGCGTTGACAACAAGTACGTTCATGAGACTCCTTCGTGATTACAGTACGGTCGGCAAACCCATAAGGCGGCCGTATCCTTAATAAGAAGTTATCAGAATTCGATAAATATCTATCAAACTCTTCGCCCAAAGAGCGTAAAAGGGGGCTGAACGGCACAAGGCCATCCAGTCCCCTCCCCTTGTATCAATTACTTGCCGTTGACGATGCGCTCGACGTCGGAAGCGATCATGAACTCCTCGTCCGTGGGGATGACGAAAATCTTGACCTTGGAATCCTTGGCAGACAGGCACCAAGCGCCGTCACCACGCAGGGCGTTGCGGGCATGATCCATCTTGACGCCCATAAAGGCCAGGCGGTCGGCAACGCCGGCGCGGACGGCCGGAGCGTGCTCGCCGATGCCGGCGGTAAAGACCAGGGTGTCCATACCGCACATAGAAGTGGCCATCTCGGCAGCCTTGGCGGCAATCTTGTAGACGAACATATCGAAGGCGAGCTGAGCCTCGGGGTCGCCAGCGGCAGCGAGCTCCTCGACATTGCGGCAGTCGTTGGTCTTGCCACCGGTCACAGCCAAAAGGCCGGACTTCTTGTTCATCATCTCGTCGACCTCGTCGAAGGTGTAGCCGCCCTCGCGCTGCAGGTAGCACACGGTAGCCGGGTCGATGGAGCCGCAGCGGGTGCCCATCATAACGCCGTCGAGCGGCGTCAAGCCCATGGTGGTGTCCATGCACTTGCCGTCCTCGATGGCGCACAGGGAAGCGCCGGAGCCGATATGGCACACGACGACCTTGCGGGCCTCGCCGTTGGTCATCTCGGCGACCTTCTTGGAGATGTAGCGGTAGCTGGTGCCGTGGGCGCCGTACTTACGGATGTGCAGCTTGTCGCAGACGTCCTTGGGCAGGGCGTAAGTCTTGGCGACCTCGGGCATGTTGAAGTGGAAAGCGGTGTCGTAAACCGTGACGTTGGGCAGGTCGGGATACTGCTCGAGGCAGTACTCGATAACGTTGGCCTCGGGGTTATTGTGCAGCGGGGCGAGCGGAGCAACCTCGCGGATCTTGGCGAGGACGTCCTCGTCGACGAGGGAGGAATCACCGAAGTACCAACCGCCCTGAACGATACGGTGGCCGATACCCTCGATCTTGACGCCGTTGGCCTCGAGGTCCTTCAGGACGACCTCGATGGCGACCTTGTGGTCGGGAAACTCGATGTTCTCGGTCACCTTCTTGGAGCCGTTGGCAGCGTGGGTGAAGGTACCGCCGGTAAAACAGACGCGCTCGCAGGAGCCCTTTGCGGACACCTTGTGGGACTTGGTATCGATGACCTGATACTTAAGGGTCGAAGATCCTGCGTTGACGACCAGAACGTTCATGTGTCTCCCTACTAACAGGCGGTGTGGCGCCGCCAGGTTACATACGCATCAATAATAAACCCAAACGCCCTCGCGCTCGGGTTTATTGCGTTGATATATAAGTTATCGGTGCCCAAATACTCATGACCTTTGGCTTGTAAGACGAAAGAGCGCGGGGATATACACAAGGGAAGAAATCCCGAGCGCGACAAGCAATACGACTCGAATGCCCGCGATGCTGCTCAACACAGCATTGAACAGATAGAAAAGGATGGCGCCCACCGCCACCATCTGGTTTTGAACCGAAATCAGTGAACAGCGCATCGATGAATCGGCTGCCTTTTGAAAAAATGAGTATTTAATTGGAGCAAATAACGAGTACGCAACCGTCTGCAGCGCATAGAACACGGGCAGCAAATTAGCCGGAGTAAGGGGAATCAAAAACAAAGCTGTCAGGAAAAGGCGCACGATGCCGCAAATACGCGCAAAGCGGCCCTTGTCGACATGAGCAATCGCACAGGGCACAATAAGTCCCATGGAGGCCGAGGCAAGGAGCTGGACCGCAATGGTGACACCCGAAGCGACGGCATTCATTCCGCGACCCGCAAGCAGCAGTGAGAAAAAGTCTTCCAGGGCGACAAAAGCAAATGCCTGAGAACAGTCCATGATGAACGCTGAACGAAGAATGCCATTACCCGCAATAGCGGTACCGATCATCTTCGGGCTAATCCCATGTTCAGGTGTCGTCGCAGTGCCCCCTCTTCGCATTTCAGGAATGCAGACAACGACAACCAACGTCAACACCATTGCGATGATATCTGCCGAAAGACCAATGAGATATGCACCGACGGACGAAATGAAACCGCCCACGCAAGCGGAGATGGCATAAGAGGCATAGAAAACAAATCGCTCAACGACATTAAGTCTTACGAGCTGGTCCTGAGAGACGCTGTCAATGTAAATCGCTTCGATGGATCCGCTCACACACGCAACGGCAAAACCCTTGAGAGCGAACGCACCGATTAAAAGCAGGGGAGAACGGACGAGAAGCAGGGCGGCGTAGTATCCAAGCATTCCCACGACGCCAACGAGACCGCTTGTCTTTCGTCCAAACCTATCAGCAATATAGCCAGTGGGAACTTCAAGGATGAACTTGCTCACTTGATATGCAATCATCATGCTAGAAATCGATACCATCGAAAGTCCGACGAACTCAAGGTAGACAGTTAGAAAATACAAGATGGTGCTGAAGTTCGACAGAAAAACGAACGTCATATAAAGCAAAACCGTACGGTTTTTCATGCTCCACCCTCCAAGAGTCAGCAATCTAAATCGGAATCTTGGAAAAACATGAGGGCAAAGCTGTCAGCTATGTGTTACAAGGCGTCAATAATCACTTGATGCCTCGAAGCCAATTAATCTCACGAAGCAAGATGACGCAATAGGTGCAGAAAAACCGTCTGGCGTCGATCAGTCCAGGCATTTTGTCGATAGCAAAAGTAGATGGGCAAGGCTACGTCACGCGAACCTTCAATGGAGCACTCGCTCACTTCCAATACATCTGATGCGAGAGAAGAGCCAGAAAAACTCAATATCAATCCCCCGGCTTGAAGAAACTCAGTCTGCGCCCTGTTTCCGTATTCAACATCACGGAAGCGAAAATTGACGAGCTGGGCTTCGGGACATTGATTGATTGCATTGAGACAGGGTGACAAATTAATGGGAACAGCGAGCCTGCCGCCCAGTAACTCGCGAATGGTCATGGCGCCCACAGATTGATGACCCGCTGGGCATGAAAGAACCTTGAGCTCCTTTTCACCCAAGTATTTCGAAGAAAGGACACTGTCCCTTGGTTCCTCAAATGAGATGGCCGCATCCGAAATACCAAGCACAAGTGATTCAAAGCATGTAGCCGTTGGCTGATGCCACACATCAAGGTGAATCTGAGGATGCGAGCGTTCAAACGAGTCATACCAGTTTTCGGCAAAAAGGCGCCCCCGCCCATGAAGGCAGGGGGCGTAAAGACGAAAGTGGCCATCGGGCGAAACGCCGTCGCTCCCCGATTGAGCGTACTTTTTGAGATCGTCGACTTGTGCCAGGATCACGCGTGCACGACGCGCAAATTCTCTGCCCGCCGAAGACAAAACAGCCTCCCCCGCCGATCGGTTGAGCAAAACAATCTGATACTCAGATTCCAACTTTTTGATTGCCGACGAAACAGCCTGCGGACTCACATGAACGGCGCGAGCTGCTTTGCGCACGCCGCCATAGTTCGCTACCGCTTGAAGGTATTCGAGTTGAGAAAGCTGCATAGATTACTCCAAAGGCAGCCAAGTCGACGGGCTACGCGCCCTCAGATGAGGTTCTCGCCCAGGTTTTTGCCGCCGAGGACGTGCATATGGAAGTGCATGACGGTCTGGCCGGCGTTGACACCCTTGTTGGAAATGACGCGGAAACCGTCCTCCAGTCCCTTGGCCTTGGCGACCTCCTGGATGGCGTGAGCCATGGCGCCCATGGTCTCGGCAGGCACGTTGTCGGCGATGTCGCTGTAGTGCTTCTTGGGGATCACGAGCGTGTGGACCGGCGCCTGCGGGTTGAGGTCGTCGAAGGCGATGACCTGGTCGTCCTCATAGACAACGGTCGAGGGGATCTCGTGGTTGGCAATTTTACAGAAGATGCAATCGCACATAGCTGGTTCCTTTCTTACAGACCAAGGTAATTATATTTGGTCGAGATGCTTAGAACGAAAGGTTATCATCGGTGTTGGCGGCCTCGCCGTCGGCGAGCACGTCGTTGCCGTCGACGTCCTTAAGGAGCACCGAGACCTTCTGCTCGGCATCGGACAGGCGGGTGCGCAGGCTTTTGAGGAGCTCGACGCCGCGGGTGTAGCTCTCGAGCGACTCCTCAAGCTCCATATCGCCCGACTCCAGGCTGCGGATGATGAGCTCCAGCTCCTGCGAGGCCTGCTTGTACGTAAGCTGCTCGACCGGGGTCTTCTCTGCCATATCTGTTTCCTTTCCTAAGGGTCTATCACTGCGAAACGCGGTCTACTCGACCGTATCGACCGTTGCTGCCACGTTGCCGTCTGCCATGCGCACGCGAATGGCGTCGCCAGGCTTAAAGGTCTTGGCACTCGTAGCCACACCATCATCGCTGTACGCGATGGAATAGCCGCGAGCAAGCACTTTGAGCGGCGACAGGGCATCGAGCGACGCTGCCGCACGGCTCAGGTCGGACGCTGGCTTGCTGAGCATCGTGCGCCCTTGATGCTCTAGGCGGGAACTCGCAAGCGTGAGCGCATGGCGCTTACCATCGAGCCCCGAGGTGCTTGTAATCAGACGCTCGGGCAAGCGCTCAAAGTTGGAGCGGAATGTCCCGACCGAGCGTACTATGGCGCCCGACAGGCGATCGGCAGTCAGCGCAAGCTCCGATTCGCGACGCTCGACCATAAATGTGGGGTCGTTGAGGCACGGGCGACACGCAGCGGCATCGAGCGCATCACCCAAGCGAGCCGTATAGGTATCCCAGGCACGGCGACCGCGCTGATCGAGCATCTCCAGGTCGACCTGGGCCGACCCAATCATCGATGCCATCGCGGCACCCAGACGCTGATGGCGCGCCTCGAGCACATCGGCCAACTCCGTCATAGCCGGCGCCACCGATTCTGCCGCCGCCGTGGGCGTGGAGGCGCGTCGGTCGCTCACCATGTCGCAAATCGAGGTATCGGGCTCATGGCCAATGCCGGTCACCACGGGCACAGGACAAGCCGCCACCGCGCGGGCAAGCTCCTCGTCATTAAAGGTCATGAGGTCCTCAAAGGAGCCGCCGCCGCGCACCAGCAAAATACAGTCGGGCGCCGGCGTAATGGAAGCGGCGCGGCGCAAGCCATCAATGAGCTCGGCCGGCGCACCCTCGCCTTGAACCTTGGCGCCCACGCAGACAAGCTCGACGAGCGGGTTGCGACGGCGCAGCGTACGCTTGACGTCGTCGATTACCGCACCGGAAAGCGAGGTGACGACCGCCACGCGTGAGCAAAACACCGGGATGCGGCGTTTGCGGGACTCGTCCATCAGTCCCTCGCGGCGTAGCTTTTCGGCCAACTGCGCCACCTGTTGACGCAGCAGACCCTCCCCCGCCAGCGAAAACGAGCGAGCGACAAAGCTCATGCGGCCCGTGGCCTTATAGAGATTGAAGCTGCCCTTAAAGCTCACCTGCATGCCGTCACGCAGATCGAAGGTACGCTTGAGATAGGCGCCCTTCCAGATGATGCAGTCGACGGCGGCCGAGTCGTCTTTAATCTGGAAGTAGCAGTGGCCGCTTCGGGCATTGGGACCACGGAAACCCGTGACCTCGCCCAGGACGGTCAGTTGCGGAATAGCATCGAGCGCACCGGCGGCGATCTCTACCGCCTGGCTCACGCTGAGCTCTTTACGCTCTTGCTCGTCCGAACCGTCGAACTCGGCGGAAACGCTATTGCCGGTTAGATTCCAGCCTGCCACGCAGCCTCCTTTCGTCATCGTGCACAAAGGCTCTGGCCCTGCGCAAATTCAAGTCCAACACATAGTACAGCGCCGCGGGGACACAAATTCCCGCGGCGCCCAGCGACCCAATTTGTTATCGGTTGGAGTTTCTGTTGTAGCGAGCCATAAGATAGAGCAGCTGAATAATCGAGGTGAGCGCCGCAGCCACATAGGTAAGCGCGGCGGCCGTCAGCACCTTCTTGGCACCGTTGACCTGCTTGGAGCTCATACCCGACTGCTCAATATACGCCACGGCGCGCCGGCTAGCATCAATCTCGACCGGTAGCGTAACCAGTTGGAACAGCACGCTAAACGAGAAGAAGATCAGTGCGAGGGTCGTGAGTCCCGCGATGTTCATAAACAGGCCCATGAGCAGCACGATGGTCCAAGTGTTCTGGGTAAAGTTGACGACCGGCACGAGGGCGGTGCGTACCTTCATCATGGCATAGCCGCTTTGACGCTGCGCGGCATGGCCTGCCTCGTGACAAGCGACAGCAACGCTTGCGACCGAGCCGCCCGAACGGTTGGAATCCGACAGATACAGATTGTTGTCCTGCGGGTTGTAGTGGTCGGTAAGCTCACCAGCGACGCCCTTGATACCCACGGCATTGCAGCCGTTGGCGTCGAGCATGCGGCGAGCGACCGTGGCGCCCGTGTCGCCGTCCGAGCGAACCTTGGACCACGTCTTGTACGTCGAATTGATATAGCTCTGCGCGGCAAGGCCAAGCACCGTGCAGACAAGAACAACCAGCAGGTACAGCGGGTCGATACCAAAGCCGTATCCATAGTAATAGGGCATGCGAATTCCTCCGAATCGAGTTACACGTTGGAGGCATTCTACCCACTCAGCAGACTAGGCTTCCCTATAACAACTCAATCTTTCCGTCCTTCACGGTGAGTCCCATATTGCCGGAAAGCAGATCGTCCAGACGCGAGCCCACAAGCTCAAAACGCCAGCCTTCACGCAGGGGGCTCTGCTCGGGATGCTCAATGTAGTCGGCCAGGTCATCGCGCGAGGCAATAACCGAGGTCGCCACTCCCGAGCGTTCGGCAACCAGGCGGATGAGCGCATACATCAGGTCCGTCACGCTCTCCAGCTCCGGCGAGATCTGACGGTGCCCGCGCACCATGAGCGGCAGGCGATCGTGCGGGCAGCTCGCGCCGCGCTTGATGGCCATGAGCGCGCCGTCCACATCGCGCTCCCCCAACTGGTCGGTACCACGAATGCTACGGAACTCCTCAACGCGCACGGGATTGCGCTTAACGAGCGCAAGCAGCGTGTCGTCGGACATGACCCACTTGCGCGGGATGTTACGGCGCTCGGCGCGGTCCTCGCGCCAGGCGGCGAGCTCGCGCGCGATGCCCAACTGGTGACGGCTGCACGAATTGATGCGTTTGACCTTACGGAACGCCTCGTGGCGATCGGCGCGATAGTGCGACTCGTCAGCCAGCGGGCGCAGCTCGTCGAGCACCCAGTCCACGCGGCCCAGCTCGCGCAGGCGGCTCATCATCTCGGTATAGGCGACGATCAGGTACTTGACGTCATCGATCGCGTACTCGATCTGTTTGTCGGTCAGCGGGCGACGCGACCAGTCGGTCAGCGACTCGGTCTTGGGCAGCGAGACGCCGCAAAACGTCTGCACGAGCGCGCCGTAGGAAATCTGCTGGCGTTCGCCCAAAAAGGCGGCGGCCACCTGCGTGTCAAAAATCGGACGCGGCAGCACGCCCACGGTATGGAGCATAACCTCCATATCCTGCGAGCAGGCGTGGAAGACTTTGGTCACGCTCTCGTCGGCCATAAGCTCGGCCAGCGGCGACAGGTCGTCGATCACCAGAGGGTCGACCGCGACGCTCTCGGCAGGGGTGGCAATCTGAACCAAACACAGGCGCGGATGGAACGTGCGCTCGCGCAAAAACTCGGTATCGACGGCAATCGCGTCAAACTCACGGGCGCGCTGGCAAAAGTCGAGTAGAGCCTGATGTGTGGAAATGTACATATCAACCCATCGAATAAGGTTAGGCCCGAAAAACACGGGTAGGATAACGGCATTGTCTTACAACTATACTCGGTTAGTCACAGAACGGGAACGTAAGTATGCGCTGCCTTATCATCCACAACCCGGCATCGGGCCCCAGCTCAGATGAAATCTACGCATTCACGCACGCCCTCGCGCAGGGCGGCGACGAGGTCGTGATGCGTTTTATCGGCGATGGCATGGAACCCGAGGACGCCGTGGCAGACGTGCGCGAGTTTGATCGCGTGGTGATTTCGGGCGGCGACGGCACCGTCTCCAACGTGCTCGACCAGATGCGCGGATGCGGCGTCCCCACGCTCGTCTTCCCCTCCGGCACGGCCTGCCTGTTCTTCAACAACATCGGCAATGCCCCTGAGGCGGCGGCGCTTGCCAAGGCTTGCCGCGCCGGTCGCACGGTCAAAGTGGACATGGGCGAGCTCTTTTGGCTCGACGAGAACGGCAGAGAGAAGCGCCACGGCTTTATCATCATCGCCGGCTCGGGCTTCGACGCCGAGATCATGATGAAGGCCGCTCCCACCAAAAACGACATCGGCGAGATCGCCTACTTCCTCTCCGCTCTCGCCACGCCCAACCCCACGGTGGCGCACTTTACCATTGAGCACGACGGCATTGTCGAGGAGCTCGACGGCATCTGCTGCATGGCGGGCAATACCTCGGTCATTCAAAACGACATCAACCTGTTCCCCGACTGCCGCATGAACGATGGCATGGTCGATATTGCGGTCATCGAACCCGTGCGCACCGTTCAGCTGCTGCCTACTGTGATCACCGCTGCGCTTGACCCCGCCGGTAAGGTACTCGGGCGCCCACAGTTCAAGATCATCCAGACCAAGGAAGCCAAGATCACCTGCACCCCGTCACTGGGCATGCAGTTCGATGGCGAGATTATCTCCAGCAATTCGGGCGTCTTTGGAGCCCGCGCGCTTCCGCAATGCCTCGACCTCATCGTCGACGAATTCTCCCCGCTCGGAAAATAGGAGGACCCTATGAACGACAATCCCCTGATCGGCTTTATTGTCATCGTCTTGGCCATGCTCGTCGGTTACGCCATCAACGTGATTCACCGCCGAAAGAAGTAAATCCACATTGGTATGATATTCATCCAGTTATCGCCTCTCCCGCTGTTTATGCATTCGTCAAACAGCGGGGGATTTTCATTTCGGGCATTCCCAGCTACTTTATTCGGCTACAGTAATTACAGGGCGTCTTTATTAAAGTAAAGTTGCAAACTGAGTACGATTAACCGCTCATCGCATATTTCATCACGCTTATCGAGTAAGTTTCTTTCATAGATGAATATTGTTTCCAGTTCGTTACGCTAATGAGGTGTCTTTATTGGCTGAAGCCCTCTGGCGACAGAGGGCTTTCGCACGCTGGGAGGGAAAATGAGGAAAACTCGCCCCGTCAACGCGCTCAAGAAGCTTGGCATAGGCCTTGCATTTGGAGCTGCAACCATCATGTCCATGCCGACCTCTGCACTCGCTTGCACGCAGGTCTACATGGGCAAAAACCTTACGGCCGACGGCAACACGTACTACGGCCGTTCCGAGGACTATGGCCCGCGCTATCTTAAGCACTTTGGCATTGAGCCCTCTCACGGCCCGGGACATACGTACAGCTCGGACGAGTCTTCGTTCATGTACACCTCGACCAAGACCACGTATCGCTACACCTATGTACGCGACCATCCCTCGCAGTGGGATGAACGCTGGGATGCCTACTCTGAAGCAGGCATCAACGAGAAGGGCGTATCCTGCTCCGCCACGCTAAGCACCAGTATGAATGCAGATGCCGAGACAGCAGACCCCCTGACTAAAACCGGCATCGGCGAGTACAACTACGCCAGCGTCATCCTGGGCGAGAGCGCCACGGCCCGCGAGGGCGTCGAGCTCCTCGGCAGCCTGATTGACGAGCAGGGCGTCTGCTCCAACGACCAGATCATCATCGCCGACAACAACGAGACTTGGCTGTTTGCCGCACTTTCCGGCCACCAGTGGATCGCCATGAAGCTCGCCGATGACGTCGCCTCACTCAACCCCAACATCGGCGGACTCAATTACGATGTCAACCTTGATGACGCCGAGAACTGCCTCCACTCCGAGGGCATCCAGACCATGCCCGAGAAAAATGGCTTCGCCGAGTACACCGACGGCAAGTTCGACGTTGCCAAGACCTATGGCAAAAGCGTCGCCGATTCCGGCGTTCATCAGTGGACTCGCTATGTCCAGGGCCGCGATTACTTCATGGCCCCGTTGACCAAGGGTGCGGATTACGACATCGTCACGGTTAAACCGAAAAAAGGCCCCGACCAAACCGGAGCCATGGTCAGCGAGATCCAGCCCCTGTTCTTCCAGCCCGGCAAGTCCGACTGGAACACCTTTGAGATGATCCGTGCATTTGGCAACCGCGGCGAAAATGTCCCCGGCCTCAACGCCAACACCGACGGTGTCTACGCCATCGGCACCGAAAGAAGCACCGAGACCAACCTCTTCCAGATCCGTCAGGGCATGGACCCCGAGATCGCGACCATTCAGTGGGAGATGCTCTCCCGCGCCGCCTACTCCGTCGCTATTCCTCTGTACTCTGCACTGCTCACCGAGGTCAGCCCCTACTTCAGCAATCAGGATGTCTCCTACGATCACTGCGAAGAGACGGACATCGTGAACAACGAGGAGCCCGAGAACTCCATCAACTACGTCCTCATGGACATTAGTTCCCTCTGCTACGAGCACCGCGAGCAGCTCGGCACCGGCGTTCGCGCCTACCTCGACGCTCTTCAGAACGAGCTCATCGAACAGAACCTTGAGGTCGATGCTGCTATGCAGGCCGAGACCACCACTGAGGGCCGCACCGCCCTGGCAAACAAGGCCGGCAAGGCTGCCACTGAGAACACCTACGTCAAGTGCAAGGCCCTGCTCCAGGAGATGCGCGCTTATCTGAAGGCTGAGGATTTCAGCACGCCCTTCACCCCGAGCGACCTGAACACCGAGACCAACGGCCTCAAGGTGTCCATCACCTACGCCAAGGACGCTCTTGCCACCGACCCGGTAACCCCGGATCAGCCTGGCACCCCCGAGCAGCCTGGTACTCCTGAGCAGCCCGGTACCCCCGAGCAGCCCGCTAAGCCCGAGCAGCCCACCACCAAGCCCGAGAAGCCTGGCAAGTCCGACACCACGACCACAGTAACCACCAACAAGACGAACACCAAGGGCGGCCTGCCCACCACTGGCGATCGTTTTGATGGCCGCATGGTGGCCGCATTCGCCATCGCTGGCGTTGCCGTCATCTCCGCAGGCGGTTACTTCCTCTACCGTCGCAATAAGGAGTAACGTCTTAGCTGAGTGGGCAAGGCAGCAATGGCAGCCTCGCCCACTTAGCCCACTCTTTTGACCGGCGGGAAACCCGCCTGAAATCTTTTCAAAAAAGATTTCCCCGCGCATATTGCACTGTGCTATAGTGCAGCGCAACAGCAATCAGGTGCTACCGCGCCATGGCATCACGAAAGGAGCCACCGACATGAAGAACGCGATGACGTCTCTCAACAACTGGTGGTGGCGTGATGCGAATGCGATCGGTCGACGGTGAGTCCCTCACGCCTGTTTTTGCGCTCTAGGTGATTGGAAGGCCTCCGGTTTCGACCGGGGGCCTTTTTCTATCTCGAGCCCGATCGCATTCGCATCACGCGCCTCCGTTTTTTCTTGCACTCCCCTTTTTGAAAGGACTTTCACCATGTCTCAGAACACCACCGCCGCCCAGCCCCGTACCGTCCAGACCGCCGACCGCGGTAAGCTCGATATCCGTGCCCTTGTCCTGCTCGCCATCCTGCTTGCCGCCGGCTTCATCCTCAACTTCACCGTCGGCAAGGCCATCTCGGGCATCTCGGGCGGCATGATCAGCCCCGAGTTCATCATCTCGGCCTTCTGCCTCACCATCCTGGTCATTCGCCCCAACATTGGCCAGGCGCTCGTCATCGGCCTCATCTCGGCCGCCGTGATCCAGATCACCACCACCTCGCCGTTTGTCGATTTTGCCGCCGAGGGTATCGCCGCCATGCTCATGGCCGGCATCGTCAACGCCGCCGGCAAGAACGGTCAGGTCAAGCCTGCCGTTGCCATCGTCGCAACCTTCGTGACCACCTTCGTCTCGGGCGTCATCTTCATGGTTATCAAAATGGCCATGCTCGGCGTGGTGGGCGAGCTCGCCGCAGCCATGCTGCCCGTCATCGCCATGACCGCCGTCTTTAACGCCATCCTGGTCGGCGCCCTCTATCTGCCCATTCAGAAGGCCCTGAAGCTCAACTAACCTGCTCGGCTTTACGAGCCACCCCATCTTGGCGTTCATTCGTCGCTCGCGTACCCAAGTACGCTTCGCTCCTCTTTCGCGCCAACCTGGGGCCCCTCGTAAAGCCGTCTCCGTGCTCCACCGGCAAAGACTGTCCCAAACAGTTAACTCTTGGGGACGTTCTTAAACGACTAGTCATTAAAGAACGTCCATTACAGTCGAAATTGTCA
>NZ_QSHS01000031.1:0-27792 GCF_003467795.1 Collinsella sp. AM36-4AA | reverse complement strand
GGGAGGCCTCGCGGCCTCCCCCTTTTTTGTATCTCGGGCAATTTGTCTCACATAGTAGCTGTGTTTTATAACCCTCGTTTGTCGCATCTTCTGCGAACGGGCTACAATAACTTAGTCTGTGCGATATGGAGGTGAACATGGCTGAAGCTGGTATCGGCGTTGATATCGTCGAGATTTCCCGCATGAAATCAATTCTTGAAAAGACGCCGTCGTTTGCTCGGCGTGTGTTTACCGAAGAAGAGCGTGCGTATTGCGATGCATCATCGCGTCCCGCTGCTCACTATGCGAGCCGCTTTGCTTCGCGCGAGGCGGTGCTTAAAGCTCTCGGCACGGGTTTTAGTCAAGGCGTGGGTCGCAAGGATGTTTCGGTAACGCGTGATAAACTCGGCAAGCCGAAGGCGCTGCTTTCGGGCCGTGCTCTCGAGATCGCTCAAGAACTGGGCGTTGTTGAGGTCGCTCTTTCCATTACGCTTACGGGAGACTTGGCCGTTGCGAATGCCATCGCGATTACCGAAGATGCTCGGCCTAAGCCAAAAGATGAAAAGGTGAGCACCAAGAAACGCGTTGCGCAGACATTTAAAGAGGCTCGCTCTGTATTAGATGAGCTCGAGCAGCTGCAGAATTCAGCATTGACGGAGCACCTGGGCGATGCTTCGCAAGATACGCTAGGAGCATAGATGAAACCGGTTTTGAGTACCGAAGAAGTCGTTCGTCTCGAGGATATCATCGAACGCGAAGGGACTTCGAAGGCCGAGCTTATGGAGCTAGCGGGTGAGTTTGCCGCTAACGAGGTCTTGAAGCTCAATCCCGATCGGGTTCTCGTTTTGGTCGGTTTTGGTAATAATGGCGGCGACGGTTGGGTTGCCGCCGATATCCTGAGCCATAAGGGTGTGGACGTGGATATCGTTTCTCCGGTTGAACCGGATGAGATTCCTGCTGCTCTGGCACGTCATGTTGCTCGTCGTACTGCCGGCCGCGATGTGCACGTTTGCGTCGGCCCCTCGCGTGATGAACTCGAGGTTTTGATCGATAAGGCCGATGTTGTTGTCGATGCCATTTTTGGTACCGGTTTCCACGGGAATCTGCGTGCGCCGTTCTCCATTTGGATTCCTACGGTCAATGAATGCGCCGATTGTGTCGTATCCATTGATGTCCCCTCGGGCCTGAATGCAGAGACGGGCGTTGTTGATGACGACTGCATTCGTGCCGAGCGCACGGTGACGATGATTGCGCCCAAGATTGGTCTGTATAGCGCTGATGGTCCTGAGTATGCTGGCGATTTGATCTGCGGCAATCTTTACGACCGTCTTGACGAGGTCATCGATGATGTCGACCACGCCGCCGAGATTGTCGAGCCCGGTGACTTAGTTGATTACTTTGCTCCGCTACCATCGAATATCGATAAGTATTCCCGTGGCTCCGTGCTTATTGTCGCCGGATCTGCGCAATATCCTGGTGCTGCCATTATGGCGGCCAAGTCTGCAGCTCGCGCGGGTGCTGGTTACGTGGCAGTCGCGGCTCCTGACGCCTGCGCCAATCTCATTCGCATGGCACTTCCTTCGATTCCGGTCTTTGCTATTCCGTCTGATTCCCGCGGCTCCTTTGGCGCCGCTGCGCGCATGACGGTGTGCGAGATCGCAAAGAAGTACAGCTGCGTGCTGTGCGGTCCCGGTATGACGACGTCTGCCGGCGCTATGCAGGTGGTTTCGGGCTTGCTCGAGCTTGATGTACCGCTAATTTTGGACGCCGATGCACTCAACTGCCTTGCTAAGATTGCCATTGACGGTATTGATAGTAACCCCGAGATGTATCGCCGCGAGCAGCCGTTGGTTATGACGCCGCACTATCGTGAGCTTTCGCGCCTGGTTGCCGGTGACGAGGTGAACGACCTTGGTACCGCGATTGCGGCCGCGCAGAAGGTTGTCTGGGCTGCAGGCTCCGACAATCTGGTGGTCATTGCCAAGGGGCCGACGACGGCTATCTGTGGCGTTGAGCGCGTGCTGCTGCCGCTCTCGGGTCCGGCTTCTCTGGCAACTGCCGGTTCGGGTGATGTTCTCGCGGGTATTTTGGCCGGCACGCTTGCCACCATGCGCGACGAGATGGATCGTTGGGAGTTGCTGTATTCGTACGCCGTTGCACTTCACAGCTACGCCGGTTTTGCTGCGGCGACGGAGTATGGTGAGAAGAGCGTTATCGCGACCGATCTTATCGACTTGATCGGTCCTGCCATGGAGCTGGCGGCAAAGGATGCGCTCGAAGATCTGGGAATCATGGACGAAGGGTCGGATGACTAATCATGAATAAAGCCGATTTGACGCGCTGGTCCTGGGTCGAGATCGACCGCGGGGCGCTCCGTCGCAACACGAGGGCCTATAAGAACTTGTTGAATCCGCGTCAGCGCCTGTGCTGCGTGGTCAAGGCTGATGCTTATGGTCATGGAGCTGTTGAGTGTGCCAAGATCATGTATTCGGCTGGTGCCGACATGTTTGCCGTGGCGACGGTTAACGAGGGCGTTGGGCTCCGTCAGGGCGGGATTACTAAGCCCGTCCTGATTCTAAGTGAGCCGCCTATCGAGGCTATTCCTGCATTGCTCGAATTCGATATCATGCCCTCGGTCTATACGTCCGATTTTGCTCTTGCGTATGGCGAATGCGCCGTCGCGGCGGGCAAGGTGGGCAAGTACCATCTTGCCATCGAGACGGGCATGAATCGTATCGGTGTTCACTACACACAGGTGCTCGACTTTGTACGCGGCATCAGTTTCCATCGCGGCATCCAGTGCGACGGCGTATTTACGCACTTTGCCACGGCCGATGAACCTTCGGGTTGGGACTACAAGCTGCAGTGCCAGCGTTTTACCGAGGCCGTTCAGGCCATTAAGGACGCAGGTTTTGAATGCGGTATCGTGCATTGTGCCAATACGCCGTCCTCGATGCTCGATTCTTCAATGCACTTTGACATGATTCGTGCCGGCATCGGTTTGTATGGTCTGCAGCCATGTGAGCTGAGTGGTCGCGTGATGCAGCTTGATCCCGTCATGAGCGTCCACGCGCGTGTGACGCGCGTGGCGCATCCTGCGATGGGCGAGGGCGTGGGCTACGGCTTTACCTACCGCGTACCGCGCACGCGCGTTCAGATCTGCACCCTTCCGATCGGTTATGCCGATGGCCTTTCGCGTACGCTTTCCAATCGTATGGACGTGCTGTATCGCGGCGAGCGTGTGCGTCAGGTGGGCAATATCTGCATGGACCAGTTTATGGTCGCCATTCAGTCCAACCCAGCACATGAGATTCCCGAGGCCGAGTATGGTGACGAGATGATCATTGTCGGCCGCGATGGAGATGCCGAGATTACCATGGACGAGATGGCGCGCCTACGCGGCACGATTAACTACGAGGTCGCTTGCGGCTTTGGTATGCGTCTCGACAAGGTCTACGTGTAGGAGTCGCTATGGGCGTCATGCACATCCCCGGCCATAGCCATCAGGCGCCGCGTGAGGTCGCACTCGAGGAGATCGAGGCCGTTCTGGGCGATTGTCACCTTTGCCAGCTTTACCAGTCGCGCCATAACATCGTGTTTGGCGTGGGAAACCCCCACGCTCGCGTGATGTTTATTGGCGAGGCGCCGGGCCGCAATGAGGATTTGCAGGGCGAGCCCTTTGTGGGGGCGGCAGGCGAGGACCTCAACGGCATTTTGTCGCTGGCGGGGCTCAAACGCGAAGACGTCTACATTGCCAACGTGCTTAAGTGCCGCCCGCCGGGAAACCGCAATCCGCGTCCCGAGGAAGTGCTGGCTTGCTCGCCATTTTTGCGTGAGCAGATTCGAAGCATCTGGCCCGATATTATTGTGACGCTCGGCAACCCCGCGACGCACTTTGTGCTAAAGACCGAGATTGGCATTACTAAGCTGCGCGGCAGGTTCCACCAGATGGGGCATTTTGTGGTAATGCCCACGTTCCATCCGGCAGCAGCGCTGCGCAATCCGGCGTGGCAGGAGCTGCTGGAGGAAGACTTTAAGATGCTGGGCGACTATCTGGAGCGACATCCCGCGCCAGAGGACGCCTCGGAATAATAAGGAGCATATATGTCCCTGGAGCGCCTGGGGGTAGGTACTTACAAAACGACTTGCGCTGCCGATACGGAGTACTTTGGCGAGCTAATTGCACCGTGCCTTGAGGATGGCGATGTGCTCATCCTGACCGGTGGCCTGGGAGTGGGCAAAACTCACTTTACCAAGGGCGTCTCGCGCGGGCTGGGCGATGGGCATATGGTTACGAGCCCTACGTTCGCCCTCATGGCCGTTCACGATCAAGGTCGTATTCCGCTGTTTCACTTTGATCTATACCGCCTGGAGCATGCCTACGAGCTCGAGGATACGGGCATTTTCGATGTGCTGGGCTATGAGGGTGCTTGCCTGCTGGAATGGGGCGAACAATTCCAGGACGAGCTGACGGATGAGTATCTTTCGGTGACGCTCAGGCGTGATGAGGGCGACAGCGATGTGCGAACGATAACGCTTGAGGCGCACGGTGACCGCGCAATGGAGCTTTCCCATTTGATTGATAAGGCTGTACAAGATGAGCTTGCATAACGACAACGCGCTGGTGGTGGCGCTCGATACCTCGACCGACATGCTTGCCTGCGCGGCAAGCTGGATTGATGGGCAGACGGGTGAGACGAAGCTCGTGAGTGGCGACCACATGTGTC
The DNA here is from genome assembly GCF_003467795.1 of Collinsella sp. AM36-4AA. Taxonomy (NCBI): domain Bacteria; kingdom Bacillati; phylum Actinomycetota; class Coriobacteriia; order Coriobacteriales; family Coriobacteriaceae; genus Collinsella; species Collinsella sp. AM36-4AA. The sequence continues at coordinate 23,086 of NZ_QSHS01000031.1, read as the reverse complement.
GCCGTCACGCCAACGTTGAGCTCGTGAATACCGTTGATGGCGTGCTGGCTCAAGCCGGTCTGGATCGCAGCGATGTTGGTTGCTATGTGGTCGGCCGCGGCCCGGGGTCCTTTACGGGTGTGCGCATCGGCATCTCCACTGCCAAGGGCCTCGCGCGTGGTGCCAATGTTCCGCTGCTGGGCGTGTCGACGCTCGACGCTTGCGCTTGGACGGCGTGGAAGGCTGGCGTGCGCGGCAAGCTTGGTATCTTGGCCGATGCTATGCGCGGTGAGGTATATCCGGCGCTGTATATGCTGGTCGATGAGGGTCCCGAGCGTCAATTTGAGCGCGAACACGTGGTCAAGGCCGCCGTGGCGCTCGATGAGTGGCGCCAAGCAGCGGACTGGGGCCAGGTTCAGCTGACCGGTGACGGTCTCGTGCGCTATGGCAAGCTGCTGGGTGAGGACGAGGCCGCCCGCTGCGTGGAGCGCGACCTGTGGTGGCCTTCGGGCGAGGGCTTGCTGCTCGCGCACGCTGCGGGTGACGGCGATCCGGCCCGCGTCCTGCCGATTTACACGCGCCTTTCGGATGCCGAGGAAAACGAGCGCAAGCGTCTTGGTCTTGCCGAGAGTGCGCAGAGCGAAATTACGGGTGTTGCCGATGAGCTCGCCGGTCGTCATCTGCAGTTCCGTCCCATGGGCGCGGCGGATGCCGAGGGCGCGAGCGCGCTGGAGGCTGCCTGCTTTGAAGGTGCCGGACACGAGGCATGGACGCCGGGCATGTTCCTGTCCGAACTGGGCGAGGACGTCGCTGCGCCGCGTAGTTGGTGGGTGGCACACGACGATGGCAAGCTGCTGGGCCTTGCCGGCGGTATGGTCGTGGACGGTGATGTGCAGATTCTGGATGTCGCCGTCGACCCGGCACATCGCCGTGAGGGCATTGCCCGCAAGCTGCTGTCGCACGTGAGCTATGATGCCCAGATGCTCGGCTGCACCACGGCTTCGCTCGAGGTCGAGGACGGTAACGAGGGAGCGATCGCGCTTTATAACGCTCTGGGCTTTACCGAGGCTGGCCGTCGCCGCGGCTACTATGGTGCCGGCAAGGACGCCATCGTCATGACGGCTCCGCTGCCCCTGGTGCTTCCGGTCGACAATGCTTCGCCCGAGCCGACGGCGGCAGAGCAGCGCGTATGGCCGCTGCCTGCGCCTTGGCGCTCTGCCGAGGAACGTGTCGAGATTGAGCGTCGCCGCCTCGTACTCGCTATCGAGAGCTCCTGCGACGAGACGGCGGTGGCGATTATCGATGCGGATGGCAATATGCTGGCCAACCAGGTGTCGACGCAGATTGATTTTCATGCACGCTTTGGCGGCGTGGTGCCCGAGATCGCCTCGCGCAAGCACGTCGAGGTGATTGTGAGTGTCGTGGATGCGGCACTCGAGGACGCCGCAGCGTCGCTGGGCCTTACGGGCGGAGCCATTACACCAAGTGAGCTTGCCGCCGTGGGCGTGACACAGGGTCCGGGCCTGGTTGGCGCCCTGGTGGTGGGCGTCGCCTTTGCCAAGGGCTTTGCGTATGCTGCCGGCAAGCCGCTCGTGTGCGTCAATCATCTGGAGGGCCACCTGTTTGCCAACCTGTTGGCGCAGCCCGACCTCAAGCCCCCGTTTATCTTTACGCTTGTCTCGGGCGGGCACACCATGCTCGTGCACGTGAAGGCATGGGGCGACTACGAGGTACTTGGTGAGACACTCGACGATGCTGTGGGCGAGGCCTTCGACAAGGTAGCCAAGGCGTTGGGTCTGGGCTATCCCGGTGGCCCCATCATCTCCAAGCTGGCCGAGACGGGCAATCCCCGCGCGATCGATTTTCCTCGCGCGCTTAACAGCAGGGGGGACTATCGCTTCTCGCTTTCGGGCCTCAAGACGGCGGTGACGCTCTACATCGAGCAGGAGACCAAGGCTGGGCGCACGATTCACCTGCCCGATCTGGCGGCTTCGTTTGAGGCAGCCGTCTTTGACGTTCAGTACAAGAAGGCCAAGAACGCGCTGCATGCCACCGGATGCAAGGAATACTGCATCGGCGGCGGCGTCTCGGCTAATCCGCATCTGCGCGAGATGATGATCAAGAAGCTTGGGCGCCAGGGCATCCGCGTGACGGTGCCGCCTCTCTCGGCATGCACCGACAACGCCGCCATGATCGCGGAGGTCGCCCGCCGTAAATTCGACCGAGGTGAAATCTCGCCGTTCGACGTCGACGCCGATCCAAACATGACGCTGTAGCTGGTACGGCGCGGTCCCCGGACGGAGGGGCCGGATATAAGGTTTCCTGCTCTACAGTCCTGCGCAAGACGAAGGACACATTAAGTGGCCTTCTTTGCGTGCGGAACTCGCGATAAACCTTATATCCGGCCCCTCCGGCCGGGGACCTTTCTGTATCGATATGGCTTCTGGGCTGGATCGGCGTCGACAACGTCCAGCAAGGTTAACCAGCCTGCGTCGAATTTCCGGCGTTCTTTAGCTGAAAGAAAAAGTTGGTGTGCGGAGCTTTGCTCCGCATTTGGGATGGGAGCTCCCGCGGCTCCCGAGGGGGCATCTCTCATGCAAAAACTTTTGTCGGGTAAAGTCCGAGGTTAGTGGCGTTTTATAACGAGAAATTCAAAAAAGTTGAAAATTCATTACTTATTTGCGTTGACTTTAGGTAACTAAAGTTTCATACTCCTTTTCAACCACTGGGGGATGTGAACACGCACGGATCGTTCACATCATGATTGAAGAGGATTTCTTAGACATGTTCACGCATCAGCTAAACATTATCAGCGTAGTAATTATCTGATGCGGGTTAGCACATACAGCTAGCCCGTACGATAACGGGCGGCTGATGAAGATGAGGGCCGTCGAGCGCAACCGACGGCCCTCATTTTTTATGTCTAGGAAGTTCTTTTTAGAGGAGGAAATGTAATGAACGGAGTTTTGCTCATGGTTGTGGCCGCGGCGGTGCTCGCCTGCGGCTATCTGGGCTACGGCCGCTGGCTGGCCAACAAGTGGGGCGTTGACAAAGAGGCCCTCACGCCGGCCAAGCGCATGAAGGACGGCAAGAGCTTCTCGCCCGTCTCCGCCTTTACCGCGTTCTCGCATCAGTTCAGCTCGATCTGCGGTGCTGGCCCTGTCACGGGTACGATCGTCGCCATGGCCTTTGGCTGGCTGCCCGTCGTGCTCTGGGTCCTCGTCGGCGGCATCTTCTTTGGCGCCGTCCACGACTTTGGTGCTCTGTACGCTTCGATGAAGAACAACGGCAAGTCGCTCGCTCAGCTCATCGAGAAGTACATCGGCAAGACCGGCCGTCGCCTGTTCCTGCTGTTCTGCTGGCTGTTCTGCATCATCGTCATCGCCGCCTTCACCGACATGGTCTGCAAGACGTTCATGTTCACCCCGGCCGTTGACGCTTCTGGCGCCGCTACCGGTGCCATCGACTTCACCAAGTCCTATGCCGCTGGCTGCGCTGGCACCATCTCCATCCTGTTCACCTTCGTCGCTATCGCCTTTGGTTGGGCCCAGAAGAAGTTCAACCTCACCGGTGCCGCCGAGTTCGTCACCGGCGTGGTCCTCATGGTTCTCATGTTCGCCGTCGGTATGCAGTTCCCGGTCTACCTGGACAAGTTCCAGTGGTTCGCCGTCGTCATGGTCTACCTGGTCTTCGCTGGCGCTATGCCCATCCAGATGCTCAAGACCCCGCGTGACTACCTCACTTCCATCATGATGATCGTCATGATCGCCTGCGCTGTCCTCGGCATCGTCGTCCTGGGCGTTAACGGCCAGGCCACTATCACCGCTCCGGTCTTCACCGGCTTCTCCACTGCCTCCGGCATGATGTTCCCGGTCCTGTTTGTCTCCGTCGCTTGTGGTGCTCTCTCCGGTTTCCACAGCCTCGTTTCTTCCGGTACCTCCTCCAAGCAGGTCGAGAAGGAGCAGGACGCCGTCAAGGTCGGTTACGGCGCCATGATCGTCGAGTCCTTCGTCGGCATCCTTGCCATCATCGTCGCCGGCATCATGTTCTCCGACATGAACACTGCCGGTACCGGTGCCCTCAACGCCGGCGTCGCTTCCACCCCGTTCCAGATCTTCGCCGCTGGCATCTCCCGCGGTATGCAGGCCTTCGGTGTTAACGGCACGCTTGCAACCGTCTTCATGACCATGAACGTCTCCGCTCTGGCCCTGACCTCGCTCGATGCCGTCGCCCGCATCGCCCGCACCTCGTTCTCCGAGTTCTTTGCCCAGACCAACGACGCCCTGGCCATCGAGTCCAAGGCCGGCTACATGAAGGTTCTCGGCAACCCCTGGTTCGCCACGGTCGTCACCCTGCTTCCCGGTCTCGCCCTTGCCTTTGGTGGCTATGCCAACATCTGGCCGCTCTTTGGTGCTTCCAACCAGCTGCTCGGCGGTATGACCATGATCACCCTCGCCGTGTTCTGCAAGTGCACCGGCCGCAAGGGCTGGATGCTCTACGTGCCCGTCGCCTTCCTGCTCTGCTGCACCTTCACCTCGCTGGTCCAGAGCGCCATGGGCTGCATGACCGCTGTCCAGGCTTACGGCTTCTTCGGCACCATCCCGGCTACCGCCACCACGGCCGCCGTCTCCGTCGCCGCCACCAAGGGCCTGCAGCTCGTTTTCGCCGTCCTGCTGATGGTCCTGGGCCTCATCGTCGCCGTCAACTGCCTCAAGGAGTTCTTCGGCAAGGAGGCCGGCTCCATGCCTGACGAGGAGCCCGAGTGGTCCGAGATGGGCAAGGCCGAGTACGGTCGCGCCGCTGCCGCTGAAGCTCCTGCCGACGCCGAGGCCGCCAAGGCCTAGTCGGTCGGACGGGTTGAATCTCCCATCTATTTGACTCGGAAAGACCGGGTCCGCAATCAGGCGGACCCGGTCTTTTTTCTTGTGAGAACAGGTGGTGCAAGGGCGTTCTCGCAGATGTTTTGCGTGGATAGGCTCGTGCGTTGTACCATATGGACGTATATGTGTGCATATGAAAGGGGCCCCGTGGCCAAGACGGTATATTCCGATAATCAAAACAATGTCGATGCTCTGGCTGAGCGCCTGAGCAGCCAGACGTCGCTTTCTGCTGAGCGTGCCAAGCTGGTTGCCTACGATCTGCTTTGCCGCAAGGCGCTCAAGATTAAGTCGAGTGCACTGGCGCAGATTTTCCGCTCCGTCGATAAGGAATGCGACACCAAGGCGATGCGCGATGAGCTTATCGCGGCAAATATCGTGACCAAGATCGAGGGTAGCGGCATTAACGGGCGCCCGGCGTTCTATACCATCAATGCTGAGATCCGCGATGCCCAGGAGCAGCCTGCCGAGTCCGTCGAAGATTTTGTCGTCGAGGATTCCGCTGACGTGCCTGCTGTGGAAGAAGCTGCTCCGCGTGAGCATGTCGATACCGATGAGTTGCTCGATGAGAACGTCGTGCGCGCCTTTACGGCCAAGGCAGGACGCGGCGGTTTTGGCGGGGGTGGCAAGCGCGATGCGCAGCGCCGCGCCCAGCAGGAGCGCTTCCGTCGCGCCGTTGCTCAAAAGGGTGAGACGGATGCCGAGGCTGTTGAGAACGAGGTTGCTGCCGAGTCGCAGAAGCCCGCGAAGGAGCAAAAGCCCGTGGAGGCCCAAGAGCCCAAGCGTCGTCGCGGTGCTCACTTTAAGGCTGCGCAGCAGGATGTCGCGCATGAGGTTGAAGAGCCTTCCGAGGCTGCAGACGATGTTGAGGAGTCTGCCAAGAAGGCTCCGGGTTCATGCCGTCCCGGGCGTGGTTTTGCGAGGCGCGCGTATCCCGTAAGGCGTCAGGAGAAGGGCGAGCCGGCTCCGACCGCTCAGGCCGAGAAGGCCGAACAAACCGAGAAAACCGTTGAGCCGGCGGCTCGCGAGCAGCAACCTTCCGAGTCGCAGCCTGCGGCTGACACTGAGGTCAAAGCTCAACAGACCGCTGATAAGCAGGCGGGGGAGAGCGCCTCAGGCAAGCCCCGCCGTCGTCGTCACCGCGGCGGTCGTGGCTCAAATGCCGAGGCCGCGGCCGAGAAGACAGCGACACAAAACGGAGATGAGAAGGCCGAGACTCCGGTGGATCAGGTCAAGCGCCAGCCGGCGAAGGAGGCCAAGTCCGATCGTCCGCAAAAGCGCTCGTCTGCGCCCAAGCAGGAACGTAATACCCGGGCAGATTCCAAGCGTAAGCCTCATGCACAGGCTGAGCCTGCCGCGGCTGATAGTGCTACCCAGCGGCCCGAGTCGGCCGTCCACGGCGAGGTATCGGCGTTTGCCCTTGCCCGCGTTTTGGGCAGGCAGCTGCTCAAAGTTGTCCCTACGCCTACGGCGCTCTCTAAGATCAAGGAGCAGCAGACTCAAATTGTTAAGGTCGAGGGCAAGGACGGCAAAAAGGCGCCGCAGCGCACTCAGCACAACGAGATGTCCAACCGCAAGATTGCCGAGGAAATCGCAATCATCCAGGCTTGGATCGAGCAAAACCGAGGTGCCGATACGCCGGTTGCCTCGCGCCGCCAGCGTGCCTACCAGATTTTTAACGATGAGAAGGCCTTTGACGGCAAGCACGGCGAGCGCCTAATTCGGCGTATGACCGAAAAGGGCATCAGCATGCAGGCGATTAAGGTCGCCCCCAACCGCCCCGTTCACTTTACGGGTTTCTTTACGCTGGGCGCCGATAAGCCATTCATTATGGTCGAGAACCTGGACACCTACGACGAGATCGTCAGGCTGCTGCGTGGCCGCAAGCACGCCAAGCTCTTTGGCATCAAGGTGGGCGGCGTGATTTTTGGCGGCGGATGCAAGGCGAGCGTCTCGCATGCCCTGGACGATTATCTGGCTGAGATCGGCTATCGCTTTAACTACGTCTACTACGTGGGCGATATCGACCGCGAGGGCGCGCGCATCGTCGAGCAGGCTCGCAATGCCAATGTGGTTGAGATTCGCCTGCATGCCGGCATGTACCGCGCCATGCTCGCCGAGCATAAGCGTCGCGTGAAGGCCGGCGGCGAGTGCGAGCCCGCGGCTGCCAACCAGGGCGTGCCGCAGAACTTGGCGGCGACGATCAAGGATCTGCCCATGGTCACGCGCGTGCAGTTCCGCAATGTGCTGCGCGAGGGCGGGCGCATTCCGCAGGAGATTCTGATGACCGCCGACTATCGGGATGGCGACTCGGGAAGCTTCGACCGCATGCTTAACAACTAAATTCCGCCGGCCCCGGGAGAGCGGGGACACCGGCTTAGGTTTCCTGCTCTACAGTCCTGCTCACGACGGAGGCCACATTAAGTGGCCTCCTGTTCGTGCGGAACTCGCGATAAACCTAAGCCGGTGCCCCCGCTCTCCCGGGGGCTGTCGTGGCTTGGCCGTTGCACGCGGCTCGCTTTTCGGAACGGGGCTGACGGACACGTTCCGAAATCTACCACCGTCGCTGTGCAGGGTGTCTATAAAGAGCCGTGGCCAAAAAACATCAAATATGAGTACTGATACTCTTTTAGTAGCAGTAATTTTGATCACATTTAAGGTGATTTGACGTGTCGATCGAGCAGATAAGCTGCCGTATCTCCTCAAGTGTTCATTAAAGGAAGACCTTGATGCGAATAAATCTCATTAAGATCTTCTTTTATTAACGAAAATAATGTAGCTACAACGGTAACAGTACTCATATTTGCCGTTTTTTGGCCACAGTCCTTCGGAGGGTCCTCGAAAATAGTCCCGAGCCGGCACTTGGGGACGTTCCTATAATGCCGGCACTTAGGAGCGTCCCCAAGTGCCGGCACCGCGTCTGCCTGCGGCGGCCGCGCCCCGCTGCGTCGCTTCGCTCCTTGCGTGCTGCGCTGGAAAACGCTTCGCGTTTCCTCAGCTCCGCACCCTTGCGGGTTCGAATTCCTCCGCTTGCCCACAAGAAAGCGCCCTGGGCCGTTATGGGCTTAGGGCGCTCAGTTTTAATGGCTGGGACGGAGGGATTCGAACCCCCAACAGCCGGCACCAAAAACCGGAGTTCTACCGTTGAACTACGTCCCAATGTTTGGTGTTGCCCAAAAGCAACTCGTCTAGTTTACCTAATCTGCGAGGGCATCGCAAACGCCATCGAGAAGGCGGACGGCGAGGGTCTGCGCGTCGCTTGCGGTAAAGGTGCCGTTGTAACGCGTCATGCCGGTGAGCTCGATGCGAATTCGTGCCGGCTTTTGCTGTGCGGCGACATTGGCGGTACGGATGCGCTGGGCCAGGTTGTGGCACTCGGCGAGGGCGATCGTGGCGCGCGGGGCGGCGTCTGCAGGCAACTCGTCGCTTGCGATCTCGAGCACCAGGTCGACATCGGTCGGAACCTCGGAATCGCAAAGCATCATGCCGCTGCTGTCGGTCGTCGCCGTGGCGATGTTCCACATGCGCGATGCTACGCTGCGCGCGATAGGGTCCTCGCCGATGACGGCAATCTGGAAACGCTCGAGCACGTTGGCGGCGCGCGCAAAACCGATGCGAGACTCGGCTTCGGTGACCGAGGGCTTGCCCTCCCACACATGGTGCAGGCGGTTGATGTAGGCGTAGGTGTCCTGGAAGGCCATGCCGTCGGCAAACAGGCCGACATTTTCCTGGAACTGCTGCAGGGCGGCCTCGGTATGCGGACCAAAGTAGCCGTCGTCTTCGCCACAGGCAAAGCCCAAAACGTTGAGAGCGCGCTGCAGGGCCTTGACGTCGGCGCCGTGAAAATTGGGCATGCGAAGGTAGAGCGTGCGGTCGCCCAACTTGTATGAAGCGTCTACAAGGGCGCTCCAGCAGGGGATATCGACAGCATAACCGGCCGCAAGGCCGCTATCGAGCCTAAACGTGCCAACGGCCTGCTCGGTGGTGGTGCCAAAGCGCTTGTCGGCGACCTCGTCGGCATCGATGGTGTAACCGAGCTGCAGAAGGCGGGACTGAACATCCTCGACGGCTGCTCCCTGCATGCCCGTGGTAATAGGTTCCATGAACGAACCCCTTTCGGCGTACGATTCGTACTATTTTGAGCGCGTGTCGGATAGACAACGCGAGACAATGCATAAACATGCACTCAACAGTGTAGCAACTTGTACCCAAACGCGCTGCCCACAGGTTTTGTGACCCCCGCTAGTTGAGGCGCTCCACAAAGAAATCTGCCATGGAGAGGAACAGTTCGCGTGCGTGCGGGTCAAGCTCAACGTTCTCGATGGCAGCCTTGGCTTTTGCGGTCAGGTCCAGCGCGTAGGCGTGAGCATATTCGATGGAGCCGGTCTGCTGGAAGATCTCCACGGCGCGCGCGAGCTGCGCGGGGTCCTCGGTGCCCGAGGAAAGGATTGCCTCGACCTCGTCGTGATGGCGCTCATCAGACAGGGCGTGCACGGCAACGAGCGTGCGTTTGCCCTCGGTGATGTCGGTGCGGAAGTCCTTGTTGGCGGCCTCTTTGGTGCCGACCAAGTTGAGCAGGTCGTCCTGAATCTGAAAGGCAAGGCCGGTGTGCAGGCCAAAGGCGCGTAGCGCCTCGACCTGCTCTTCGCTGCCGCCGCCGATAATGGCTCCGGCGGCAAGCGGCGTGGCTCCGCTGTAATACGCGGTCTTGTGCGTCGCCATGTCCAGGTAGTCATCAACCGAGATATCAAAGCGCTCGTCACGGACCCAACCCAGGTCAAGCGCTTGACCCTCGATGGTGCGGACGATCATCTCGGTAAGCTCGTGGAGCACACGCAGCTTCACGTCGGACTCGAGCGTGGGATCGTCGAGAACCGTCTTGGTGACCATGGTGAGCGCCAGGTCGCCACAATTGATGGCGAGCCCCGTGCCCTCGGTAAGGTGCATGCAGGGCTTGCCGCGACGAATCTGCCCGTTGTCGGCGATGTCGTCGTGGATGAGTGCGCCCGACTGAAAGTGCTCGATGGCCGCCGCTGCGCTGCGGGCGCTCTCAAAGCTGCCGCCTACCGCAGTGGCGGCGAGCATGCAGATGAGCGGGCGGTGGCGCTTGCCAGCGTTTGCCGTAAATGCCGAGAGCGGGGTATACAGGTAGCGCTCGATATCGGCGGAAGTCGCCTGTCCGTCAAAGAACGTGGCCAGATAGTCGTTAATCTGGTCAAAGTGCTGGGCTAAAAAGCTGGTAAACGGACTGGACACGGGTTCTCGCATTCTTTGATAGGTTGCATCGTTGCATTATGCAGACAACATATTGCCACATTAGGGCGTCGAGCGCGGCGGTTGAAGACGATTGGTCCATGCGGCCGCAAGTGCGGTAGGGGCTTGGCTAGATAAGCCCAAAGTGTTCGAGCGCGGTGACGACGCCGTCGTGGTCGATGCTGTCGGTGACATAGTCGGCCTTTTCCTTGAGGAAGTCCGGTGCGTTGCCCATGGCGATGCCAACGTCGACGGCGTTCATCAGCGAGACGTCATTGCTGGCGTCGCCGATGCCGTATACGGTTCCGTGGTGGGGATCGAGGGCGTCGAGTACGGACTGGATACCCTCGCGCTTGGTACATTCGCGAGGCGAAATCTCGGTCACTTCGAGCTCGAGCTCGTTAAAGCAGAGCAGCGGCTCAAACGCTTGATCCTGAGCGATGCGGTTGGCAAGCGACGTGGACATTAAGATCTTGTAGGCGCTGTAATGTTGCAGCTGCGTAATTGCATCGCCCACGGTGCGGGCGTATCCTGGGGCGTCGGGCGCATCGGCACTCATGCGAACGACGCCATTGAGTCCCTCAAAACGAATCACTTCGTCCGATTGCTCAAGAATGGGAGCAAGGCGCTGCAGCATGCCGGGCGTCATCGCCAAATCGCGAATCACGTGTCCCTCAAGTTCGACATAGCCACCCGCGAGGCAGACGATGCCGGTCCAGGGCAGCTCGAGCAGCTTTGGATGGATGCAGCTCAGCGTGCGCCCTGTGCAGATAAACGCCATATTGCCCTTGGCGACAAAATCACGGATGGCTTGCGAGACCGCTTCATTGGGATAGGGGGAGAGGTCTCGCTCGCTCTCGGGAAGCTCTTGTGCCACTCGAGGGTCTTGCCAGGCGAGTGTTCCGTCGATATCGAAGAAGCAGATATCGCCGCGCTTATGGGCTGCGCTGGCGGCAGGGGAGGCCGAGGTGGTGGGCACAAATCCCGGCTCGAGGCCCATGATCTGGTCAAAATGCTCTTTAACGCGGGGAACGGAGATGCCAATAATCACCTGGGCGGTCTTGCCCGTAATGATGAGGCCCTTGGCGCCCACCGCGACAAACGACGCATTATCTGCAACGATGGAAGGGTCTGCGACCTCGACGCGCAGGCGCGTGGCGCAGTTGGTTGCGCCCACGATATTGCCAACGCCACCTAAAAGCTGAATTACCCGCTCGGCGAGGACGTGATCTTGATCGGATTGAATACTGACCTCGCCATTGGGAGATTGCTCTTTGGCAAAGCCGCTTCCCGTTAAACGATCGATTGCCGCGCGATTGGAGACATGATCCTCGCGGCCCGGCGTCTTAAGGTCATAGACCAAGATGAGTGCTCGAAAACTAACAAAAAAGATGAGGCTAAAGGCAAGACCGATACCGAGCGCCAAAAGGTAGGAGCCGGCATGCATTCGCATGAGTGGGATGAAGTTGAAGGCCGTCATTTCCATGAGACCGCCCGAGAAGATGCCGACGATGCCAAAGAAGTTCATGGTCATGGCAAGGCAGGAGGATAGGACGGCGTAGAGCAAAAAGAGTCCAGGATAGGTGAACATAAAGAGAAACTCGAGCGGCTCGGTGACACCGCAGACCACCGAGGCGACGATGGCGGGCAAAAGGATGACCTTAAGGCCGGCGCGGCGTTCGGGTTTGGCGGTGAAATAGAATGCTGCCGCGATGGCGGGAAGGCCAAAGAGCTTGCCCCAGCCGGTGGCGGTAAAACCTGCCCAGGGCGCAAGTTCATTTAAAGGGCGCGTGCTATGGGAGAGAATGGGGAGCAGGTTGGTCCACGTGGCGTAAATACCGTCGTGAATGACCAGATTGTCGTAATAGATGGGCATATAGAGCAGGTGGTGCAGCCCCATGGGCTCGAGTGCTCGCTCCAAAAACACAAAGATGCCCACGCCGAAGGGGCCGACGCCCGCAAGTGCGTGGCGCAGCGTTTCGGTCACGGCGTATGCGAAGGGCACGATGGCGGCCGAGATGGCGGCAAGGGCAAACACGGCAAAAAAGCTGATGAGGTAGACCAGCGAGGAACCCGAGAAGGTGCCGAGCCAATCGGGAACCTTGGCATCGTAGAAGCGGTCATGGATGGCGACGACGGTTGCCGATACCGCCAGCGGGCCGATAATGCCGGTGTCGAGCGTCTTGATGCCGTCGATGACGGTGATACCGCTGGCGGGGGTCAAAGATGATGGGTACTTAAGCCCAAGGTTGTCTCCGCTCAGCTTAATGATCTCGCTCAAAAAGAAGCAATAGGCAAAATAGGCCACGAGTGCCTCGAGGCAGCAGCGTGCCGGTTGCTTTTGGGCAAGACCGATAGGCAGCGCTACGGCAAAAAGGAGCGGGAGACGTTTAAAGACCGTCCACGAGCCGCGCTGGATGATGGTCCAGAAAACGTACCAAGGGGTTCCGTATACGGCGAGGTCACCGACGATGTCTACGGTCGTGGCGAGGGCGGAGATGCCGACCATGAGGCCTGATATAGAAAACAGCATGGCGGGCGCGAACATTGCCCCGCCAAAGCGTTGGATTTTCTGCAGCATAATATGCCTTCCGGATGCAACATGCTGTGCGAGCAAGAACGTTTAAACAATGAACTCATTGTAGAGGACTGGCTGCTTGCCGCATTGACGGTTTTGATTCGGTCCGATTTGGGTTTCGGGGGAACCGTCGACGGTAAATAATCCGTACTTTACCGATAATCGGTTTAAACAACTTTAAGAAATGCTATCGTGCCTAGCCATACATATTCATTAGAGGTGAAGTTATGCCAAAAGCGATTTACGAAGGAATCTACCGCGAGATCCGTTCGCGCATCATTAACGGGACCTATGCGTTTCAGGAGATGCTGCCAACCGAAGCCGAGCTGACCGCGGAGTTTGGCTGCACGCGCAATACCGTTCGACGCGCCTTGAGCATGCTGGCCGACCAGATGTTTGTGCAGCCTATACACGGCAAGGGCGTGCGCGTTATTTGGCTTAAGGGCGAAACCGACATGCTGGGCGCACTCGAAGAGGTTGAGTCGTTTGGCGAGTTCGCAAAACGCAACAATGCCGTCGCATCGACCGAGGTCAAGTCTTTTGAACATTTGATTTGCACTGAGCAACTGTCGCGCCGCCTTGGCTTTAAGGTGGGCGAGGAGCTGATTCGCGTCGTGCGTGTCCGAAGCCTCAACGGCAGCGCGCGCCAGGTGGACCACGGCTACTTTTTGGAGTCGATCGCCAAGGGCCTGACCCCCGAGATTGCGGCAAGCTCTATCTACGACTATCTGGAGCACAAGCGTGGCGTCAAAGTGATGGCGAGCCGCCGTACGGTGAGCGTCGAGCTTGCCAACGATGAGGACTGCAGCTACTTGGACCTTGGCAAGTACAACTGCGTCGCCGTTATGGAGAGCCAGTCGTACACCTCGGACGGCATCTTATTTGAGGTGACGCATGCCCGCACGCATCCCGAGATCTTCCACTACCGCGTCAACTCCAAGCGATAGCCGGCTAGCTCGCAGCCTGACGAGACTCATGTCCTCAAAGAGAAAACGCCCGGTCAAACCGACGATGCATCGGCTTGACCGGGCGTTTTCTCTGCATTCGATAACAAGTAATTGTTTATACAAAACTTGTCAAGTATCAAGTTGAAATTACCGTTCACCGAAGTTTTTCTACCGCTCTAGTAATACTTGTTCAAACAACTAGCCAAATAGCGTATTGTACAAATCAGCAAAAGGGGCAAAGTCCCCGAGCCAATCTCCGAAGGCGGCGGCAAAGGGTGCCGCCACGGTGTGAAAGGGTGGATTGTAATGAAGAACGAAATGAGCAGAAGGCAGTTCCTGGGCTTCGCTGGCTCCGCGGCTGCGGTTCTTGGTCTGGGTCTCGTGGGCTGTGGTGGTTCTGCCGGCTCCGGCTCCTCTGCTTCTGGTGACGCTGCCGAGGTCTACTTCCTCCAATTTAAGCCTGAGGTCGACAAGGAGTGGAAGGAGATCGCCAAGGCGTACAAGAAGGAGAAGGGCGTCGAGGTCAAGATCGTGACCGCCGCCTCCAACACCTACGAGGAGAAGCTCAAGTCCGAGATGTCCAAGAGCTCCGCTCCGACGCTGTTCCAGGTCAACGGCCCCACCGGCCTTAAGAACTGGAAGGACTACTGCGCCGATCTTTCCGACACCAAGCTCCGCGGCGAGCTCATCGACGACTCCCTGGCGCTGCAGTCCGACGGCAAGGATCTGGGTATCGACTGGGTTCAGGAGAGCTACGGCATCATCTACAACAAGGAGCTCCTCGAGAAGGCCGGCTACAAGGCCGAGGACATCAACTCCTTCGACAAGCTGAAGGCTTGCGCCGATGACATCCAGGCCCGCAAGGACGAGCTCGGCGTTGACGGTGCCTTCACTTCCGCCGGCATGGATGACTCCTCCAGCTGGCGCTACACCACGCACCTCGCCAACCTCCCGCTCTACTACGAGTTCGAGAAGGAGCACAATCAGGAGGACGACGAGATCAAGGGCGAGTATCTCGACAACTTTAAGCAGATCTTCGACCTGTATATCACCGACTCCACCTGCGATCCTTCGCAGCTCGCCTCCAAGACCGGTGACGACGCCACCAACGAGTTCGCAACCGGCAAGGCCGTCTTCTACCAGAACGGCTCTTGGGCCTACGCCGACCTCACCAAGGCCGGTATGACCGACGACCAGCTCGGCATGCTGCCGATCTACATCGGCGTCGACGGCGAGGAGAACCAGGGCCTGTGCTCCGGCGGCGAGAACTACTGGTGCGTCAGCTCCCAGGCTTCCGAGGATGCCCAGAAGGCCACCGAGGACTTCATGTATTGGTGCGTCACTTCTGACACCGCCACCAGCATCATCGCTGACAAGATGGGTCTGACCGCCCCGTTCAAGAGCGCTAAGGAGACCACCAACGTCTTCTCGCAGCAGGCCGTTGCTATGGCCAAGGACGGCAAGAAGACCGTCGCTTGGGACTTCGTTTACATCCCCTCCGAGGAGTGGAAGAAGAACCTCAAGCAGGCTCTCATCGCTTATGCTGCCGACAACACCAAGTGGGACGGCGTCAAGAACGCCTTCATCGATGGCTGGAAGACCGAGAAGGCTGCTTCCGAGTAAGCAGTTGCTGCCCAAGCTATCTGATTAGCGACAGGGGGCGGGCAGACGTAGGTTTGCCCGCCCCCTGCATATTGAAAGGACCCTTCTATGGGCAAAGCACTCAAGCGCTGGTGGCCGCTCTTTATGCTGCCCACGTGCCTGGCGTTTATGATCGGGTTCGTGATTCCCTTTATCCAGGGTTTCTATCTCTCGTTCTGCCAGTTTATTACCATCAATAACGCGCACTTTGTCGGTATCGAGAACTACGTGCGCGCGCTGTCCGATCCGCAGTTCTCCACGTCGTTCTTCTTTACCGTGGCGTTTGCCTTCCTGTCGACGGTGCTCATCAACGTGATCGCGCTGGCCATCGCGCAGGCGCTCACCCGCAAAGCGCTCAAGGGCACCAACATCTTCCGTACGATCTTCTTTATGCCTAACCTGATCGGCGGCATCGTGCTGGGCTACATTTGGCAGATTCTGATCAACTGCCTGCTCTCCAACGTGGGCGCCCAGCTCATCGCCCTTAACTCTGCTGCTGGCTTCTGGGGCCTTATCATCCTGACCCTGTGGCAGCAGGTCGGCTACATGATGATCATCTACATCGCCGGTCTGCAGTCCATCCCGTCTGACTACATCGAGGCCGCCAAGGTCGATGGCGCTACGGCATGGCAGACGTTTTGGAAGGTTAAGATCCCCAACCTGATGCCGACCATCACCATCTGCCTGTTCCTGTCCATCACCAACGGCTTTAAGCTGTTCGACCAGAACCTCGCCCTTACCGGTGGCGCCCCGGCGCACTCCACCGAGATGCTCGCCCTGAACATCTACAACACGTTCTATTCGCGTGCTGGCATCGCATGGCAGGGCATCGGTCAGGCCAAGGCAGTTATCTTCTGCATCCTGGTTGTCGCTATTTCTATGATCCAGCTTAAGGCCACGAGGTCCAAGGAGGTGCAGCAGTAATGAAACGCGATAAGGCTATCAACCGCGCGCTCTCGATCTTCTTTACGATTCTGTCGCTCGCATGGATCTACCCCGTGTTCATGATTGCGCTCAATTCCTTTAAGAAAGCGACCGCAATCAGCACCACCACGGCGTTCGATCTGCTCACGCCCGAGACGTTCAACGGCCTCGCAAACTACGTGCACGCTCTGAACGAGCAGGGCTTTGCCTCGGCGTTTATGTACTCGCTCATCATCACGGTCACGTCGGTCGTGCTGATTCTGGTGTGCTGCTCCATGTGCGCTTGGTACGTGGTGCGCGTCAACAGCAAGATCTCGAACTTCTTCTATTACCTGTTCGTCTTCTCGATGGTCGTACCGTTCCAGATGCTCATGTTCACGCTGTCCAACCTCGCGGACCGCATCGGCTTTAACACGCCGTTTAACATCTGCTTCATCTACCTTGGTTTTGGCGCGGGCCTCGCGGTCTTTATGTTCGCCGGCTTCGTCAAGAACATCCCGCTCGAGATTGAGGAAGCGGCCATGATCGACGGCTGCAACCCGGTCCAGGTGTTCTTTAAGATCGTCCTTCCCATTATGAAGCCCACCTATCTTTCGGTCGGCATCCTTGAGACCATGTGGGTCTGGAACGACTATCTGCTGCCCTACCTTACGCTCGACTCCACCAAGTACAAGACCATTCCTATCTTGATCCAGTACTTCCGTGGCGGCTATGGCCACGTCGAGCTCGGCCCCATGATGGCATGCATCATGATGGTCGTCATCCCCATCGTCATCATGTACATCTTCTGCCAGAAGTACATCATTGACGGCGTTGTGGCAGGTGCCGTCAAGGGCTGATGCCGTAACTGTTTTGCAAGTTTTGGCGGCGCCCCTCAGCGTGGCGCCGCGTATCGAAAGGTAGAGACATGGCCGAGATCGTTCTCAAACATGTTCAGAAGGTGTATCCCAACAACGAGTCCAAAAAGAAGGGCTTCTTTGGCAAAAAGAAGAAGACCGAGGAGAAGAAGCACAACCTCAAGGTTACCGAGGACGGCGTGCTCGCGGTGGAGGACTTTAACCTCACCGTGCATGACCAGGAGTTTATCGTCCTCGTTGGCCCTTCTGGCTGTGGTAAGTCCACGACGATGCGCATGGTCGCCGGCCTGGAGGACATCACCTCGGGCGATGTGCTCATCGATGGCAAGCGCGTCAACGACGTCGCTCCCAAGGACCGCGACATCGCCATGGTGTTCCAGAGCTATGCTCTGTACCCCAATATGACGGTGTACGAGAACATGGCGTTTACGCTCGAGCTCAAGAAGGTCCCCAAGGACGAGATCGACCGTAAGGTTCGCTCCGCTGCCGAGATCCTGGGTATTACCGAGTACCTCGACCGTAAGCCTAAGGCGCTCTCCGGCGGTCAGCGTCAGCGCGTCGCCATCGGCCGCGCCATCGTGCGTGATCCTAAGGTCTTCCTGATGGACGAGCCGCTGTCCAACCTGGACGCCAAGCTGCGTAACCAGATGCGTGCCGAGCTCATCAAGCTGCGCCACGAGATCAAGGGCACGTTCATCTACGTCACTCATGACCAGACCGAGGCCATGACCCTCGGTGACCGTATCGTGGTCATGAAGGACGGCGTCGTCCAGCAGATCGCCACCCCGCAGGAGGTCTTCAACCATCCCGCGAACATCTTCGTCGCCGGCTTTATCGGCGTGCCGCAGATGAACTTCTTCGATGCCCAGCTGGTGCGCTCGGGCAACGGCTTTACCGTCAAGACCGAGGATATGAACGTGGCGCTCGCCCCCGAGACCTGCGCTCAGCTTGCTCTCAACTGGGACGGCGGCGACGTGAAGGAGATCACGGCCGGCGTGCGTCCCGAGCAGATTCTGCTTGCCGACAAGGACGAGGAGGGCGCGCTCCAGGGTACCGTCGAGGTGACCGAGCTCATGGGTTCGACCGAGCATGTCCACGTGACCGCTCCCGATGGCCAGTTCGTCCTGATCATTCCCGTTGTCGACCTCGAGGCCAAGGGTGCGCTCAAGGCGGGCGACCCCATCTGGTTCAAGTTTGAGAAGAACGCGACCCACCTCTTCGATAAGGTCTCTGGCAAGAACCTTATCTAGGCCCGGTGCAACCAGGCCCTTCCTTTGGGCGACTGCGGTATTGCCATCCTTTTGCCGCGGTCACATATAAGGCTCCCCTCCCGTCCACTGGGCGAGAGGGGAGCCTTTCTTTGTGTTGGGACTGCCTGACCGGTCGTTTGTCTCGATCTGTAACGGATAGGGCCGATTTCGGACGTTAGATGTTACAGATCGAGACGGTTCCGCTGAGCTAACCATTTCATCTAAATCTGTAACACCAAAGGCGAATTTCACCTGCTAGATGTTACAGATTGAGATAAACCCAAGGGGAGGGGCCGGTATGTCTCAATCTGTAACAGCTGGGACCGTTTTGGTTGAGTAGTTGTTATGGATCGAGATTGTTTGGCCGAGTCGGATCACAGGGTAACGTGCGAGCACAAAAAACGGAGCCGCGTTGCCGTGGCTCCGTTTTCAAGAGGATGGGCGATGAAACCGAATTAGCTCAGGTGCCAGATCTCGTCGTTGTACTGGGAGATCGTGCGGTCGGACGAGAAGGTGCCGGCGTTGGCGATGTTGATCAGCGCCTTGCGCATCCAAGCGTCCTGGTCCTCGTAGTCGGCCAGCACGCGCTCCTTGGTCTGGATGTACTCCTCAATGTCGAGTAGAGCCATAAACCAGTCCTTGCCCATGATGTCGTCGTGCAGGCGCTGCAGGCGCTCGGCGTTGCCGGTCGCCATAAAGGCGGGGTTGGTGATGAAGTCCACCAGCAGCTTGATGCCGGGCTTGCGGTAGAGCGCGCCGGCGTCATAGGTGCCGTCGGCGTAGAGCTGCTCGACCTGCTTGGACGAGGCGCCAAAGGTATAGATGTTCTCGTCGCCGACAAGCTCGGCAATCTCCACGTTGGCACCGTCGAGCGTGCACAGGGTCAAAGCGCCGTTGAGCATGAACTTCATGTTGGAGGTGCCGCTCGCCTCCTTGGAGGCCAGGCTGATCTGCTCGGAGATGTCAGCAGCGGGGATCACGCGCTCGGCAGCGGTGACGTTGTAGTTCTCGATCATGACAACCTGCAGGTAGGGAGCCACGTCGGGGTCGTTTGCAATCCACTGGGACAGCGTCAGGATCAGGTGAATGATGTCTTGGGCGATAGTGTAGGCAGGGGCCGCCTTGCCGCCAAAGATGATGGTGACGGGATGCTTAGGTCTGTTGCCGTTCTTGATATCGAGGTACTTCCAGATGATGTAGAGCGCGAGCATCTGCTGGCGCTTGTACTCGTGGATGCGCTTGACCTGGACGTCGATGATGGCGTTGGAGGGAATGGTCACGCCCTGCTCGAGCGCCATGAACTGGCGCATGATGGCCTTGGCCTCGGCCTTGGTGGCGGCCAGGCGCTCAAGAACATCTTTGTCGTCAACGAACTCGGCAAGCTTACTCAGGTCGCCGGTGCTGCGCCAATCGGTGCCGATCACATCGTCGAGCAGGCTGGCGAGCGCGGGGTTGGCGCCATGGATCCAACGGCGGAAGGTGATGCCGTTGGTCTTGTTGGAGAACTTCTCGGGGTAGATCTCGTAGAACGGATGAAGCTCGGTATCCTCCAGGATCTTGGTGTGCAGCGCGGCGACGCCGTTGATGGAGAAGCCAAAGTGGATGTCCATGTGGGCCATGTGGACGGTGTCGTATTCGTCGATGATGGCGACGCGTGGGTCGTCGTGCTCGGCCTTGGCGATCTCATCGAGCTTGACGATAATGTCGGCGATGGCAGGGGAGACCTTTTGCAGGCTGGCGAGCGGCCACTTCTCGAGGGCCTCGGCAAGAATCGTGTGGTTAGTGTAGGCGACCATGGACCGTACGATGGTCACGGCCTCGTCAAACTCGATGTCGTGCTCGGTGGTGAGCAGGCGAATGAGCTCGGGAATGACCATGGTGGGGTGCGTGTCATTGATCTGGACTACGGCGTAGTCGGCCAGGTCGTGCAAGTTGCTGCCGCGCTCGATGGCCTCGTCGATCAGGAGCTGGGCGGCGTTGCTCACCATGAAGTATTCCTGGTAGATGCGAAGCAGGCGGCCCTGCTCGTCGGAATCATCCGGATAGAGGAACAAGGTGAGGTTCTTGGCGATCTCGGTCTTGTCGAAGTCGATGGAGCTGCCGGGGACCAGGCCGTCGTCGACACTTGCCAGGTCGAACAGGCGTAGGCGGTTCTTGGTGGGCTGGCCATAACCGGGTACATCGATGTTGACGAGCTTGGAAGTAACGGCAAAATCACCGAACTCGACGGTGTAGGAGCGGTCGTCGTCGACTAGGATGTCCTGCTCACCGAGCCACTCGTCGGGGACGGCCTTCTGCTGGTTGTCGACAAAGCGCTGGCGGAACAGGCCGTAATGGTAGTTGAGGCCCACGCCATCGCCGGTCAAGCCCAGCGTGGCGATGGAATCCAGGAAGCATGCGGCCAGACGGCCCAGGCCGCCGTTGCCGAGCGACGGTTCGACCTCGAACTCCTCGATCTTGTTGAGGTCGTGGCCCGCGGCGGTGAGCTGGTCCTTAACCTCGTCATAGATGCCAAGGTCGATCATATTGTTGATGAGCAGCTTGCCGATCAAAAACTCGGCAGAGATGTAGTAGAGCTTTTTCTTGCCGTTGTTGAGAGGACAGGCGGCAGAGCGCTCCTGCACGAGCTTGGCCAGCAGCTTATAAATACGACGGTCATCGAGCTGCTCGAGCGAGGTGCCAAAGGACTGCTCGGCAAGATCCGCAAGATTGATACGGGGCATGTTTCCTCCTGTGATGGGTTGATTACATGTCAGAAATTCAAAAGAAGCCCGCGCGAGGGATTGGAGTGGCCTCGCGCGGGGAAAACGGACGCGTCCGCACGATGGGGTGGGGTCGGGCGCGGTGGCTCCTATTGGGGAAGCTCAATTTCGTCTTCCGACGGGATGCGGAAGTAGGTCTCGGTCCAGCCGGTGAGCTTGTGCTCGAGCTCGCGGGTGATGGCGCCATCGAGCATGCGCCAGGTCCAGTTGCCGCCCATGGTGGCGGGAGTGTTGATGCGCGCCTCGTTGCCCAGGTTGAGCAGGTCCTGCATGGTGTAGATGCAGGTATCGCTTACGCTGGCGGCGATGGCGCGGTTGAGTGCATCGGCCATGGGCTCGCCTGCCTGCTGGTGGGTGTACAGGGCCGCCTGCTCGCGCTGACGCGGGGTGGCCGTTCCCTCAAACCAACCGCGCGCCGTCTCGTTGTCGTGTGTGCCCACATAGGCGACGGTGTTGGCAATGTAGTTGTGCGGCAGGTAGTACGAGTTGGTGCCCTCAAAGGCGAACTGCAAGATCTTCATGCCGGGGAAGCCCGAGTTGTCGCGCATGTCGATGACGCCGGGGGTGAGGAAGCCCAGGTCTTCGGCGATGATGGGCAGCGTGCCGAGCTTTTCCTCGAGCGTCTTGAAGAACTTGAGGCCGGGGCCCTGCGTCCACGAACCGTAGGACGAATCGGGTGAGGAGAACGGCACCTCCCAATAGGCCTCGAAGCCGCGGAAGTGATCCAGGCGGATGACATCGTACATGTCGAGGGCGGCGCGGATACGGCCCTCCCACCAGGAGAAACCGTCGGCTTCCATGGCGTCCCAGTCGTAGATGGGATTGCCCCAGTACTGGCCGGTGGCCGAGAACTGGTCGGGCGGCGTGCCGGCGACACTCACAGGATTACCGGCGGCGTCGATCTTAAAGAGCTCGGGCGTGGCCCACATCTCGACGGAGTCGCGCGAGACATAGATGGGCAGGTCGCCGATGATGAGGATATCGCGCTCGTTGGCATAGGCCTTGAGGCGGCTCCACTGACGATTGAAGAAGTACTGCGTCATCTGGTGGTAGAGCATGCGCGCGGGATGGGCGGCGCAGACCTTGGCAGAAGCCTCGCCGCGGGTACGGAGCTCTGCGGGCCACTCCCAAAAGGCCTTGAGACCGCACTCCTCCTTGACGGTCATGAACTCGCAGTAGGGGATGAGCCAGTCTTCGTTTGCTTGGACAAAGTCGTCGAAGTCGGCCGGCTTGTCGGCGGCAAAGCGCTCGGCGGCGCGGTCGAGAATCTGACGACGGCCACCAAAGATGGCACCATAGTCGACATTGCTGGGGTCGGAGCCCAGGTACACGCCGTCGATATCGCACTGCTCCAGATAGCCGGCCTCGATAAGCTCGGCAAAGTCGATGAAATTGGGGTTGCCCGCACGGGCCGAGAACGACTGATAGGGCGAGTCGCCATAGCTCGTTGTCGTAAGGGGGAGAATCTGCCAGTAATGTTGTTTGCACGAGGCGAGGAAATCGACAAAGTCATAGGCGTTCCAGCCAAAGCCGCCGATACCGTAAGGTCCGGGCAATGACGAAACGGGCATCAGAACGCCGCTTGCACGCTCCATGGATGCACTCACCGTCCTTTTGAATAAGGGGCTGCGCCGTAGATGGATAGACGGCTCGTCCCGAGTTTCCATTGCTATTGTCCCTATTGTAGAACATGTTGTTTAAACATGTATAGAGAGAATGAAAAAGTTGCCGACTTTCGGTGAATGGTAGTGCGCCATAGACGATATGAGTTGAACATTGGGAGCTCCTCCCCTTGCGGCTCTTTTGTGGGTCGGGCGACAATGGTCGTCGTCATTAAAGACCGGCTGCCAGCCAGGTTGCAACAATGCAAGAAGGGTTCACATTCAGTTGGCCGTTGACACAAACAATCGCGCGAAGACCTCGTCTTCTTCGGTAAGTCCAGGCGCGGCAAGACGCGCATGGCAGTCGCCCTCACGATGCGCGCGGTCGCTGTTGATGTTCACTAAGAAGTGGTCCGA
>NZ_QSHS01000030.1:0-30474 GCF_003467795.1 Collinsella sp. AM36-4AA | reverse complement strand
ACAAAACTATAGGAACACCCAATGACTAGGTGGGGGAGGCGTGCGACAATGGTGGGCGTTGTGTTGTCCGCGCTAAGGAGTTGCCATGTTGTTGTGCCCCGTTTGCCATGATCCGTTGGTGGACGACGAGCGCGGTGCTGCGTGCGCGGGCGGACATCGATTTGACCGTGCGCGCGAGGGCTATCTGTATCTGCTGCGCTCGTCCAAGAGCGGCGACTCCATGGGCGATCCCAAGTCGCAGGCGCGCAGTCGTCGCGACTTTCTTAACCGCGGCTACTACGCGCCGTTGCGCGATGCGATGGTCGAGCTGGTGCGCGAGCAGGTGTCTGGACGTGCAGCGACTGCGAATGGCCCCATGACGCTGCTCGATATTTGCTGCGGCGAGGGCTACTACACCAGTGCCATGGGTGCGGTGCCGGGCGTGGATGCTTATGGGTTCGACCTGGGCAAAGAGATGGTGCGTCTGGCCGCCAAGCGCGGCGATGCGACCTACTTCGTGGCCAACATGAAGGACATCCCCGTGGCCGATGGCACCTTCGATATGGTGACCGAGCTCTTTGCTCCCTTTAACGAGCGTGAGTTTGCTCGCGTGCTGGCACCCGAGGGGTCGCTCTATACCGTTATACCGGGTGCCCGTCATCTCTTTGGGCTCAAGGAGGTGCTCTACGACACGCCATATCTCAACGATGAGAAGTTGCCGCAGACAACCGAGCTCGAGTTGGTTGGCACGAAACGGGTGTCTGCGAACATTACGCTCCAGACGCAGACCGATATCGAGGCGGTGTTTCAGATGACGCCGTACTACTACCGCACGCGCCCTGCCGACAAAGAGCGCTTGGCAAACCTGGACACCCTTCAGACCGATATCGACTTCATCATCGCCGAGTACCGCCACTAACCTACCAAAAAGGGACAGGTTTATTTTGGCAGGGTTTATCTGGGCAAACGTAAAGGGCCGACCGCGTTGCTGCGCGATCGGCCCTTTTTAGCTGCTTGATAGCAGGGGTTATGGGAGGCAGGTGCCTACAGGCGGTCCTTGTTTTCGGCCTTAATGTCGTGTGCCTGCTGAATAAAGAACAGGTCGTACACCACGATGACAAAGGCGCCATAGTTGATGGCGTCGCCGCCAAACGCGGGGAGCGTGAGCACAGCCTGCGCAATCGTGGCGATTGCGGCGACGATGCCGAGCTTAAACGCGCCGCCTACCTGCGAAGGCTTGTTGGCGCCCTTGATGCCCGCAACGCCCGCGGCGAGATCGATGAGGCCCTTGGCGACAAGCACGACCGTGGCGAGCATGGCGTACGGCCCGTAGGTGGACTCGAACTTGCCGGTCGCGATGCCGGCGATTCCAATGACGAGACTGGCGATGCCCAGAACAAAATAAATCAGGGCAAGGATTTTGAGAGTCTTGCGAGTGAAACTCATGGCTGGTCCTTTCGATACGAGTACGTCAACCTGGCGCACCCCATGTGCTGCACATATGATGAAGCACATTGTAGTTCAACGGGGCGATGCATGCGTTTGAAAGCGTCTCTTGCCTGTACGGTCCAACCTTTCAAAAAGGAAAGCTGGACGTAAGCCAAATCGATGGCAGCTCATGTGCGGCGCTGCGATGATGAGGATGTAACAAGGAGTTGGTCTAAGGAGGAGCCATGATGTACGGAACAGGGCAGGCGCGCGAGCCGCAATCGTTGGGAAGGCGCATGAGCGATTCTGTGATCGCTGCCGTGTGCACGGGATTGATGGCGGTGCTTTGCATTGGGATGCTGTGGGCCATGTCGCATGTGGGACAATAGCGGACGATTGGGTGCCGACACATGCGGCGCTCACGTATCCGCTTTGCTTGCTAAGGAGTACCCATGGGCGTCGTCGATCCCTTTTCTGTTGCTCGGGCCGCGGGGCTTGAGCTGATCGGGAAGCCCGAGGGCCTCACGCTCACCGACGGTGCGATGGAGCTGCGTGCCGATTTTGCCCGTATGCTCCCACGGCTCAAGCAGGGTCGTCTGCAGCAAGAGCTGTTGGTGAAGGCTGCACGCACAAAAGGTATCGAGAACCCCTGGGCGATTGACGCCACGGCAGGCTTTGGCGAGGATTCGCTGCTGTTGGCCGCTGTGGGCTTTACCGTCGATTTGTATGAACAGGATTGCGTGATCGCGGCGCTCCTTCAGGATGCCCTGGATCGCGCGGCAGATGATCCGGCGCTTGCGGCTGCCGTGGCGCGCATGCGCTTACATGCGGGCGAGGACAGTGTTGCCGGCCTTCGCCATGCGGCTGAGCTGGTCGAGCGTGGTGAGCTCGCGGCTCCCGATGTGGTGTATCTGGATCCCATGTTTCCCGAGCGCACCAAGAGTGCGGCGGTCAAAAAGAAGTTCCAACTCCTGCACCATTTGGAGCAGCCGTGCGCCGATGAGGAGACGCTGGTTAAAGCTGCGCTTGCAGTGCGGCCGCGCAAGGTCGTTATCAAGCGGCCGGTGAAGGGGCCGCTGCTTGCCGGCGTTAAGCCGAGCTATCAGCTTGCGGGCAAGGCCGTCCGCTACGATGTTTTGGTGCCGCCGCGCCCGTAGCCTGCGTGCGATGGCCGGCGATGTGTCGGTGCCGTGCCGCTGCGTGAGCGTCGCGCCGATGCGGCGCCTATTTCCAAGGGTGCGACGTCAGGTGCCACCCGCCGCAGTATTCACATTTGTAGCAGGCCAAGCCACGTCGTCCACGGTTTTCGCAGTCGGCCATAACGGCCTCGGCCTCGGCGCGTGTGTCGTAGCGGTTTTTGCGCTCGCACGACTTGTAGCGCCAAGCCTCATCGCGCTCGGCGTCCAGGGCATCGCGGCGCTCGTCCTCGCGCGCAAACAGGTCGCTCATATCGCCGCCGGTGGCAGCGCCCAAAAACTCGCTTTTGGCCTTTGACCAGGCGGCTCGCTTTTTGCTTCCCATCTGCTTCATGCCCTTTCCAAACGCTGGTATCATTGCCCAATCAAAGTGATACCAATAAACGTGAGGTCGCCGCGTGATGATCAGAAAAACCCTCGATACCGACATTCCCGCCGTCATGGCTATCTATGACGCCGCCCGCGCCTTTATGCGCGCGCATGGCAACGCCACACAGTGGCCCGAGGGCACGCCTTCGGCCGAGCAGCTGGCTGCCGATATCGCCGCCGGTGGCAGCTATGTGTGCGAAGTCGACGGTCGCGTGGTGGCGACGTTTGCCTTTTTGCCGGGCCCGGACGAGTGCTATGACGTCATCGAGGACGGTCAGTGGCGTAGCGACACTCCGTACGCCGTACTGCACCGCGTGGCGTCCGACGGCACCGTGCACGGTATCGCGGCCGCGATGTTTGCCTTTGCCAAGGCGCGCGCTGACCACCTGCGTATCGACACGCACGCGGACAACCTGCCCATGCAGGGCGCGAGCATGAAGGCGGGGTTCGAGCGCGCCGGCGTCGTGTATGTGTCGGACGGCACGCCGCGTGTTGCGTTCGACTGGCTGCGCGAGGCATAAGGGCCGAGTCGCATACCAGCGTTTCATCGAAATGAAAATGGCCCCGCGTGGGGCCATTTTTGGTAAAACGCGTCGTTGTGGGACTCGCATTGTTACCGCCCCAGATGAATCCGGGCAGACAAAAAGGGGAGGTGCCGGCTTTCGCAAGGCGCGAACCTACGAAAATCGCCGCGCGGCAACGCGGGGCGATGAGCTCGGTCGGGGGATAGGGCCCGCTTCGCCCACCGGCCCGTAAATTGTATCATCCAGTGTGGAGCGTGAACGCCCGTTGCCGCGTGCGATGGGCTTGCAATAAGAGGAAGCCATGTCGAAGCAAGCGGTCGTTGGAATCTTGGCGCATGTCGATGCCGGCAAGACCACGTTGGCCGAGGCCATGCTGTTCAACGCGGGCCGCATTCGCAAGCGTGGCCGCGTGGACGATGGCGATTCGCATCTGGACACTAACAAGATCGAGCGCGAGCGCGGCATCACGATTTTCTCGTCGCAGGCCGTGCTCGACCACGGCGATACCCACGTCATGCTCGTGGATGCTCCCGGCCATGTCGATTTTTCTGCCGAGGCGGAGCGCACACTGCGTGCCCTGGACTACGCGATTCTGGTGGTGGGCGCCAACGATGGCGTGCAGGGGCACACCGAAACCCTGTGGCGCCTGCTTGCACGCTATGACATCCCGACGTTCATCTTCATCAACAAGATCGATTTGGAGAATCCCGGCCGCGATGTTTTGCTGGCACAACTCGGGCAGCGTCTTTCCGAGGGCTGCCTGGATGCCAACGAGCTGCTGGCGGGCGGCGCCGTTCAGGAGGACGCTGCTGCGTTGGACGAAGCGGCGCTCGAGGAGTTTCTTGAAGCGGGTGAGCTTTCTGTCGCAACGCTGTCGCGCATGGTTGCCGAGCGCAAGCTCTTTCCCTGCTTTGCCGGCTCGGCGCTCAAGGACCAAGGCGTTGACGAGCTACTGGATGGTATATGCGCGCTGATGCGTGAGCAGGCGTGGCTCCCGGAGTTTGCCGCGCGCGTCTATCGTGTCAGCCGCCGGGATCGTGGCGAGCGCTTGGCTTGGGTTAAAGTGACCGGCGGCACGCTGCGCGCAAAACAGATGATCAGCGGGCATTCCAGTGCCGAGGCGTGGGAACAGAAGGTCGATCAGGTACGCATCTATAACGGCGAGAAGTATGAGCTTGCCCAAGAAGTTGCTGCTGGCGGTATTTGCGCCGTGACGGGTCTTGCGCACGTTCGCCCAGGGGACGCCCTGGGCACGGAGCCCGCGGGCGATGCGCCCGTCATCGCTCCGGTCCTCACCTATACGGTGCTGCCGGGCGAACACGACGTTCATGCGGTGTTTAAAGCGCTGAGTGAGTTGGCGGACGAAGATCCCATGCTCGGCGTAAGCTGGAATACGCATCTTGAGCAGATCCATTTGCAGTTGATGGGCGCCGTGCAACTCGAGGTCGTGCAGCGGGTGTTGGCCGATCGCTTTGGCCTTTCGGTTGCGTTTGAGCCCGGCGGCATTCTCTATAAGGAGACTATTTCGCGGCCGGTCGAGGGCGTGGGCCACTTTGAGCCGCTGCGCCACTATGCCGAGGTGCATCTGCGCCTGGAGCCGTTGCCGGCGGGTTCGGGTGTGCAGTTTGGCACCGTGACCTCGACCGACGAGCTCGATCTTAACTGGCAGCGTTTGGCACTCACCAACGCTATGGAGCGCGACCACCTGGGCGTGCTGACGGGCTCGCCCATCACCGATGTGCGCATTACGCTCACGGGCGGCCGCGCGCATGCCAAACACACCGAGGGCGGCGATTTTCGCCAGGCCACGTATCGCGCGATTCGCCAGGGTTTGATGCAGGCGCGCGAGGTCGGCGCAGACGTGTTGCTGGAGCCGTGGTACCACTTTGAGCTCGAGGTGCCGGGGGAGTGCGTGGGCCGGGCGTTGTCAGATGCCACACGCATGGGTGCCGAGTACGAGCCGCCGACGATGGCGGGAGACCGAGCGAAGCTTGTGGGTCGCGTACCGGCATCCGAGGTGCAGGATTACGCGCTGGAGGTGGCTGCCTACACGAGCGGGCGCGGTCATCTGTACCTGGAGTTCGCCGGTTATGCGGCTTGCCATGATGGCGAGCGCGTAATCGAGGCTGCCGCCTACGAGCCCGAGGCCGATCTGCCCAACACGCCCGACTCGGTCTTTTGCTCTCATGGCGCCGGCTACACGGTCAAATGGTATGACGTGCCCGCCGCAGCGCACGTAAAGATCGATCCCGCCACCTTCCGTCCCTGGCGAGCAGCAGACGCCGAGTTTTTCGGCCACATGTGACAAAGGGACAGCCCCTTTGTCACATGCTATTGGTATAACTCAGTATATGTTGGTATAACTGTTACCAGGGTTTGCCAATCCGAGGAGGCCGATATGAATCCAAATCCCTTTAAGCCCACAGCTGGTAAGCGGCCTCCGATACTCATCGGTCGCGAGTCGGTCATCGAAGATTTTGAGGAAGGGCTCGACAACGGCGCCGGAGCGCCGGGCAGGCTCATGCTCATTACGGGAAACCGCGGCTGTGGCAAAACGGTTCTCCTGCGGGAGCTGCAACGTCTAGCCAGCGAGCGCGGATGGGCGGTTGTCTCCGATTCCGCTTCGCTTGGTTTGTGCGACCGCTTGGCCGACGCGCTTCGCTCGAATAAACCCGTTGTGACGTCAATGGAGTTTGGGCCGTCGTTTGGCCGGATGTCGGTCGAGGCGGCGCGGGCAAAAGGCGAGACATTGCGAGGGCTGGTCAACGAGCGTCTCAAGAAGCTCGGTCCGGGCAAGGGCGTCTTGTTTGCGATTGACGAGGCACAATCGGTGTCTATCGAGGAACTGGCGGCTCTTGCCGTCCTCTATCAGCAGGTGCTCGGAGACCAGGATGCCACGGGCTTGCCCGATAGCGACCAGCGCGGTCTTGCGCTGGCGTTCGCCGGCTTGCCCAGTATGGTTGACGATCTGCTCGAAGAGCCGAGCGTGACGTTTTTGCGGCGTGCCCAGCAGCGTACGTTGGGGGCAATATCTTTGCCCAAAGTGCGCGATTCGTATATCCAGACGGTCAAAGACGCTGGTCTTTACGTTGACGCGGAGACGGCGGACCTTGCGGCGCGCAAGAGCATGGGGCATCCCTATATGGTTCAGCTGGTGGGCTATTACATGTGGCGGTCTGCTGTCCGGCGTGGCTCGCAAGTCATCGAAAGGCGCGATGTCGAGAATGGCCATGCGGATGCCGTCTCCGAGTTCTACGAAGCGGTTGACGCACCTCTGTATTACGGTCTGCGCAGCCCTCAGCGCCTCTTTATCGAGGCTATGGCGGTTGACGAGGACAAGCCGACGCGCACGGCGGATATCATTGAGCGCTGCGACCGTACCCAGAGCTGGGCGAGTAAATATCGCGCAAGCCTGATTCGCGAGCGCGTCATCGAGGCCGCCGGATACGGCCTTGTGCGGTTTACCGTGCCCATGCTGGGCGAGTATATCCGCGACCGCGTTTTATGGCATGAGTAGGGTGATAAAGGTGACGGAACAGAAGATGAGCCCGCAGGCTATCGAGGTGCGCGGTGCACGTGTCCACAATCTCAAGGACATCGATATCGATATTCCGCTGGGGAGGCTCGTGGGCATTGCCGGCGTGTCGGGCTCGGGCAAGAGCTCGCTGGCGCTGGGAGTTCTTTATGCCGAGGGCTCGCGCCGTTACCTGGAGGCGCTCAGCACCTATACTCGACGTCGCCTGACGCAGGCCGAGCACGCCCAGGTGGACGAGGTATTGCACGTACCGGCGGCACTCGCGTTGCATCAGCGTCCCAGTGTGCCAGGCGTGCGCTCGACCTTTGGTACCATGACCGAGCTCAACAACAGTCTGCGTTTGCTCTTTAGCCGCTGTGCCCATCACGTGTGCCCACATTGCGGGGCGCGTGTGGAGCCGAGCCTTAACGTGGCTGCGGGCCTGTCGCTCACGTGCCCCGCATGCGGCCGCGAGTTCTACGCGCCGAGTGCCGAGGACCTTGCCTTTAACAGCTGCGGTGCGTGCCCTACCTGCGGCGGCACCGGTGTCATGCGCGAGGTGGACGAAGCGAGCCTGGTGCCCGACGAGTCAAAGACCATCAACGAAGGCGCGGTGCTTCCCTGGGGTACGCTCATGTGGGATCTGATGAAGCAGGTAGCCGGCGAGATGGGCGTGCGCACCGACGTGCCGTTTAACCAGCTCACGCCTCAAGAGCGCGACATCGTGTTCCACGGTCCGGCGGTTAAAAAGCACATTCTCTACGTTCCCAAAAACGGCGAGGGCGCCACGCCGCTCGATTTTACCTATTACAACGCTGTCTATACCGTCGAGAATGCGCTCGCCAAGGTTAAGGACGACAAGGGCCTCAAGCGCGTGGCGCGCTTTTTGCGCGAGGGGCCATGCCGTGACTGTGGCGGCACGCGTCTCTCCGAGGCCGCACGCCATCCCCAGGTGCGCGGTATCAATCTGGCGCAGGCCGCGGCTATGACGCTGGGTGAGGCGATTGAGTGGGTGCGCGGGGTGCCCGCATCCTTGCCGGCCGAGATGCAGCCCATGGCGACGGATATCTGCGATTCGTTTTTGAGCACGGCCCGTCGACTGGTCGATCTGGGCCTCGATTACCTTCCACTCGACCGCGCCGGTGCCACGCTCTCCACGGGCGAGCGTCAGCGCGTGCAGCTCGCCCGCGTGGTGCGTAACCGATCGACGGGCGTGCTGTATGTGCTGGACGAGCCTTCGATCGGCTTGCATCCTGCCAATGTCGACGGCTTGGTGGGCGTGATGCGCGATCTGGTGGTCGACGGCAATACCGTGGTTGTTGTCGACCACGACACGCGCGTGCTGGCAGAAGCCGACTATCTGGTCGAGATGGGCCCCGTTGCGGGAGCAGGCGGCGGCCATGTAATCGCCGCCGGTACGGTATGTGAGGTCGAGCAATCGCAGGGCAGCCGCATCGCGCCGTTCTTGCGCTCGGACCCCAAGCGTCTGCGCCCGCAGGTGGCTGACGACGAAATGTTCGACCTAGGCCATATCCACATGGCGACCGATGCCATCCATACCGTCAAACCGCTCGAAGTCGATATCCCGCGCGGCCGCCTTGTCGCGGTGACGGGCGTTTCGGGTTCGGGCAAGACGACGTTGGTGCTCGAGACGCTCATCCCGGCGCTCAAGGCACAGGCAGCCGGTGAGCGCCTGCCAAGGCACGTGCGTTGGGTCGATGCCGAGGGCATCGCGCGCGCCAACCTGATTGACGCCACGCCCATCGGCGCCAACGTACGCTCGACGGTAGCGACCTATGCCGACATCCATGATGAGCTGCGCCGCGCCTTCGCCCGTACGCCCGAGGCCAAGGCGGCAGGATATAAAGCGGGTGCCTTTAGCTACAACACTGGCGCTTTGCGCTGCCCTACGTGCGATGGCACGGGCTCGATATCGCTCGACGTGCAGTTTTTGCCCGATGTCGAGATCGTCTGCCCTGCATGCCACGGCTCGCGTTATGCAGACGCGGCCTCGCATATTCATCGCGAGGGCAAGGACGGCAGCCTGCTTACGTTGCCGCAGCTCATGGATATGAGCGTGGATGAGGCCCTCGACGCCACACTGGGACTCAAGAAAGTTCAGACGCGTCTGCAGACCCTGCACGACCTGGGGCTGGGCTATCTCACACTCGGCGAGCCCACGCCGGCGCTCTCGGGCGGCGAGGCACAGCGCCTTAAGCTTGCAAGCGAGATGGGCCGTGTGCAGGACGATGCCGTATTTGTATTCGACGAACCCACGATCGGCCTGCATCCGCTCGATGTTCAGGTGCTGCTGAGCGTGTTTGATGGCCTCGTTGCCAAGGGCGCCACGGTTATCGTGATCGAACACGACCTCGACCTTATCCGTAACGCCGATTACGTGATCGACATGGGCCCGGGCGGCGGTGACGCAGGCGGACAAATCGTCTGCACCGGCACGCCGGGCGACATCGTGGCCTGCCCCGCAAGCATCACCGGCCGCTACCTATAACCGAATGTGACAAAGGGACAGTTCCTTTGTCACATTCCCGGAAAGCCTGTTTGGCGCAGGGCCTCGTAGAGGACGATGGCGGCGCTGTTAGAGAGGTTGAGAGCGCTGATGCGGTAGTCGTCCGGGTCGACGAAGTTGCCGCAGATATCCTGTCGAAGGATGGCTTCGTGGCTGTCCTCGGTATGCCCGAGCGACTCCTCGTGGGCCTCCCAGGCGTCGGCGTTTTCGAGCGAGTCGCAATCGCGCAACATGGGGATGCGCTCGCAGCGCTCGGGCGCCGCGGCAAGCAGTGGCTCGGGAATCCCCGAGCTCTCGCTGCCAAAGACCAAAAAGTCACCGTCGCGGTAGGTACTTTGCGCATAGGTGCGGCGCGCCTTTTTGGTCAGCAGATGCAGGCGTTCGTCGGCGGGGGAGAGGCCGTTGCGCGCAAGGAAATCCTCCCAGCCGGCATAGGTCGTCACGTCCAAATTTTGCCAGTAGCCCAGGCCGGCGCGACGCACCGTCTTGTCGTCGAGCGAAAACCCCAGCGGCTCCACCAGATGCAGGCGGGCGCCGGTAACCACGCAGGTGCGGCCGATATTGCCCGTATTGGCCGGAATCTCGGGCGCATACAGCACAATGTTGAACATGAATCTCCTTGGCTCAGAACGAAAAACCACCACGAAGGGCACCTTCGTGGTGGTTTGGCGGTTACGTAGGCGGAAAAATGCCCGCTTGGATAAATCTAGGCGCGGTGCCAGTCGGTCAGGCAGGCATCGAGGGAGGCGATGAGCGCATCCTTGTCCATGTGACGGCCGATGATGCACAGGCTCGTCATGCGGTCGCCCGTCTCGTCGTCCCAAATCTGCATGATCTCGGGGTTCTCGTCGATGATCTTCTGCTTCTCGCCCTCGGGCGCGGAGTCAACGAACAGACCGTTCTCCATCAGGCGCATTTGGTGGCCGGCCTGCTCGAACATGTAGCACATGTCCGGATTGCCGGTCTGCCACAGCGGACCCTTGACGCGAATGACCTCGTCGGGCCACTCCTGCTCAACAAAATCGGTGAACTTCTGCAGGTCAAACGGCTTGCGGCGCGAGTACACAAAGGTCTCGATGTCGTACTCGAGCACCTCGGGGTCGTCGTGCTCCTCGGGATGCTCCATGGCCTCGATCCAGGCGGCGGAGTTGTAGGCGCGCATAAAGTCGAAGCGGTCGGTGTCGAGCAGCTCCTCCATGGGGACCTCGCCGTTTTGGGCCTCGACAATCACGGCGTCCTTCTGCAGGCTGCGCACGATGGCCTTGAGCTCGGCGATCTGCTCAGGGCTCACGGTATCGGTCTTGTTGAGGATCAGCGTGGAGCAAAACTCGATCTGCTGGATGAGCAGGCTCTCGATGTCGTCCTCGTCGATATCCTCAGCCAGCAGGTCGCGGCCGCCGTTGAACTCGTCGTACATGCGGGCGCAGTCGACCACGGCCACGATGTTGTCGAGTGCGAGCTTGGGCTCGCCGCCCACCTTGGCCTCGTCGCAGAAGCTCGAGATGGTGTAGGCGATGGGGATAGGCTCGCAAATGCCCGAAGCCTCGATGATGATATAGTCGAACTTGCCTGAATCGGCGATGCCCTGCAGCTGGTTGGCCAGGTCGTCCGAAAGCGTGCAGCAGATGCAGCCGTTGGTGAGCGGGATGAGGTCGTCGGTCTCGGAAAGGCCGCCGTCGGCGATGAGGCTGGCGTCGACGTTGATCTCGCCGATATCGTTGACGATCACGGCAGCACGGATGCCGCCGTCGTTGGCGAGGATGTGGTTGAGCAGCGTGGTCTTGCCGGCACCGAGGTAGCCGGTAAGCATGATGATCTTCACGGGTTTGTTGGGCATGTGCCCTCCTTTGTTAGACATGGCTTACAGTTGAATCTTATGCCAAACGCCTGCTCTTATACCCACGCGCCGACAAATAACACAGGCTACTCCCAGGCTCCCCACACATCGGGACAATAGCCGACGGTGGCCTTCTTGCCGTTGCGTACGATGGGCTCGGCCAAAACCTGCTGGTTCTCGAGCAGCTTGTCGAAGCGCTGGCTGGGGGTAAGGTGCTGGATGAGCGCGAGTGTCTCCTCGTCCTTGGCTTTGGGGTTGAGCAGCTTGTCGATGCCGCCGACCGCCTGCATCACGCTCGTGAGCTCGCCCTTGCTCATCTCTTTTTCCTTAAGGTCAATAAACTGCACCTTAATGCGGCGCTCCTTAAAATAACGCTGGGCCTTCTTGGTATCGAAGGACTTCTTAGTCCCGAAAATTTGCACGTTCATATTTATGTTCCGCCGTTCTACCGAATAAAGTTGGTTCGCTCGCGATCGGCCTCGGGGGCTTCGATGCCGGCGGCCTTTCCCGCCTCGATGCAACGCAGCAGCCAGGCCATGTTTTTACCGATGTTTCGCATGGTGGCAAGGCCCTCGGCGTCCTGGGCGGCCTCGCCCGGCATGGCACCAAAGACGTTGTTCCAGTATGTGGAGGCCACCACGGGCATCTGGTTGATAGTGAAGTATTTGTTGAGTACATCGAAGGTGGTCGACGTGCCGCCGCGACGGGCGACGGCGACCGCGGCACCCGGCTTGTGCACAAAGGCCTTGCTGCCAGCATAGAATGCGCGGTCGAGAGCCGAGAGGATGCGTCCGCTGGGATGCGCATAGTAGACGGGGGAGCCAAAGACAAAGCCATCTGCCTGCTCGGCGGCAGCGATGAGCTCGTTCACCACGTCGTCGTCAAAGGTGCAGCGACCGCCAAGCTTGCCGCACTGACCGCAACCGATGCAGTCGCGGATGGGCTTGGCGCCCAGTTGGAATACCTCGCTGTCGATGCCCTCGGCTTTAAGTTGCTCGGCGACTTCGGCGAGCGCGCGAGCGGTGTTGCCGTTTGCCTTGGGGCTGCCATTGACCAAAAGAACCTTCATCACAAACTCCCTCTGCTGTCGGTGACCTCTGCAGAGGATTATCGCACGAGCGGGCAGATGGCGTGGGGCACGATGCCGGCCCCGAGGGCCCACGGCAGGCACGCTCACCAGGTACGAGCGGGATACGGTCCAGAGGATGTTGGAGTGCGGGGCCTCGTGCGAGCAGATTGTAAGGGGTCTGGGCGGGTCGCCCTCGATGGCGAGCTTTGAGGCCTTGGAAGGCGGGCTGCTGCGGCGGCTATGGTTTATACTAAGGAGGTTGCTATCGAGTAATTCATACTTGGTTTGATTCGATTGTGAATGCGTAACTAGGATGGAAAGCAAAGGAAACTCTATGGAAACAGAGGATGCTGTTTGCTTGATGACTTCGATTGCCTTGATTGTCCTTTCAATCCAATACCGAAGAGGAAGATGGCTCTGCTCAATTGCTGGATATGATGTCACAAAAAGGGAGAGCGAGATTGATATACGCCCTTACGCAAAGCTGATTTCTTCTGTGACGTTATGGATGGGGCTGCTGTTTTTCTTGTGGGCGGTAGAGGGCTGGGTACGCGATTGGAATACCAGCGTTTTTGAAGTTTTGGTTCTACTTCTGTTCAGCTTGGCCTCTTTGTCGTTCGTGCGGCTCGTTAGGTTTGTGTTTATGAGGCGATAGCCAGCGGAAGTGGCTGGACGACAAAATGGACCAATGCAGCCAATTGTCAATAGAATTTGGTAGGCTTGGCTTAACAGATTTACTCGAGGGCATATCCGTGGCGGGGGATAGGTTCTATCTTGTTGAGCACTTATTTGCATCAGGCAAAGTAAACCAAGAGTATCGAAACGGTGCCCCCGGGCCCCGGGAGGGACTGCGGGGACGTTCGGCTAACTGCGGGTACGACCTATTTGCCCAATGTGTTCGGCTGAGATCGGAAATTAACCATCATGCGCCCCATAACGCTAGTCCAGCTTGGTGCCCGGTACCTGCGGCGCCTCTTTAATCAGCGCATTGAGTTCGTTCAAAATGGAAACGGGCTGTCGGTCGACGGCGTCCAGATGAAGCGTCGCCACGCGAAGGGGCGGCTGATATTCAAATGAGCCAAGGAGCACGGGCGATCCCAAGAACCGTTCGATTTCGTCTGCAACCGCGTCGGTCTCTTCGGGATCAAGCTCGTCAAAGAGCGCCACGAACATCGGTCCGGTCGAGCGGAACAGACGACCCTTGCCGCGCGAGCAATCCATGAGGCAGGCGGCGCTTTCTGCCAAAACGCGGTCGCCTGCATCAAAGCCAAAGCGGGCATTGACCTGTGCGATTTCGTCGATTTTAATGGCGATCAAGCCTGCGTTTCGTGCCACGCGACGCATCTCGCCAATGGCGTTGACCAGGGCATGGATATCGCCCAGACCGGTCACGGAATCGGTCGTATCTGCCAAGCTTCGGTTGGTGACAATGCCCACATACATGTTGGGCTCGGTATCGGTGCCGTCCAGGCGGTAACCCGTGCAGTCGCAAAGCGCGTATTTTCCGGCGGTATTCATGACGCGATACTGCATGCAGTGGAAGTGCCACGTGCCGTTTACCACCATATCGAGCTCGGCACGTACGTTGTCGCGGTCCTCGGGGTGAACACGGGCAAGCCATATATCGAGCGAGTTGTAGGGATGCTGGGAGGGTAGGTCAAAATCGCGCACGGCATTAACCGACCATTGCGATTCGCCGGTGTCGAGGTTAATGATGAACGGATAGCGTGTCTCGGAGCTCATGGAGATCGCTTGGAACACTCGCTCGTTGCAGGGGGGTTGTTCGGTGATCGGGTGTTGCAGCGCATCGCCTTCTTCCGGTTGTTGCACACGGTACATGAGCTTGTAGCGATACATTTTGCGGTCGGCGTCCTTTGTCATCTGGCGACGCGTATCGCCTGCAAGTGGGTCGACGCGCGAGCAGCCAAAGCTAAAGCTGGCGATCATGGGCGCCTTGCCGTCCGATGTTGCCTCGATAAGATTGGCACGCGTCCGCTCCAGGCGCTGCTCGAGCTCGGCTTCGTCTGTCGTGGGGGATATAAGTACAAATTCGTCTCCACCGATACGGAACAGCAACTCATCGTGCTCCATCGTCTCGGTGAGTGCGCGGCAGATGCTCAGAATGTAGCGATTGCCCTCGGCGTGGCCAAACTTATCGTTGCAATGCTTAAGGCGGTCGATATCGATATAGGCGCAGGTGAAGGGGGTGCCTTTGCGCCAGAGCTGATCGACATGGCGGTCGAGTCCGCCACGGTTGCCAAGATTGGTGAGCGAGTCGATATAGGCGCCGTGCTCAAGCAGCTCGCGTTCTTGTTGCAGGATGGCGAGCGTTTTCTGCAGTTGCTCACCGATGGCACGCAGCTCCGGGGGCAGCGCGGCAACATCGAGCTCGGTGGTTGAGGCCCCGTTCGCAAGTCGCTGAAGATGAGCGATGATTGATTGCTCGCCCAGGCGATACGACTCGTTCATGATGGATTGCCTCCTTGGATGGAACAATGGTTTGTATCTTACTCCCAATTCGGTTTAGATTGGAGTATTAGTTAGCTCATGGGAACAAACGCTCCCCTCGACGGTGGCGTTTGCGTGCGAGCGTATTAGTTGTTGTCGCCACCATCGAGCAATGCCTCAAAATCCTCCGCCTGCATGGGGCGGTAGTAGAGGAATCCCTGAGCGTAGCGGGCGCCCATGTGGCGCAGCATGTTTGCCTGCTTGTCCGTCTCGACGCCTTCGATCACAACGGGCAGATGGAGTGACTGCGCCATCTCGAGCATTGATGAGATGATTTGCACGCTGCGGCCCTCATCGCCGTTATCGGGCACAAACGTGCGATCGAGCTTGATGACGTCGACGTTGACGTTCTTGAGCATCGCGAGCGTGGACTGGCCGGTGCCAAAATCGTCCATATAGGTCGAGAAGCCGCGGGTGTGCAGGTCGGCCGTTAGTTTATCCACGGCCTCGGACTCTCCCGTATAAGCTGTCTCGGTGATCTCGATGCGCATGAGCTCGGGCGGCAGGTTGTATTGGGCGGCGAGCGCTCCCATATGCTCGGCAACGTTGCAGGCGAGGATATCCACGCGCGACACATTAAGCGAGATCGGAACCACGCGAAGCCCCCGATTGATGCGCTCGCGCAGCCACAAGGCAACGCCCTGCCAAACATATTTGTCGAGCGTCACCACAAAACCGCTTTCTTCGAGAGCGGGGATAAAGGTGGCGGGCGAAATGAGGGAGCCATCCTTGTCGATCCAGCGCGTGAGCGCTTCGGCGCCAATGATCTCGCCGGTTTCCATGTCGACCTGGGGCTGCAGGTAGTAGGTAATACGGCCGTTGGAGAGCGCGTACTGGAATTCGGTCAGCGTGCGGTGGAACGCGATTTCGCGCTCGTACTCCTCGGGGCGGAAAATGGCAATGCGCTCCTTAAAGTCGTTTTTTGCGCGCCGATTGGTAAACATGGCCTTGGCCTGCGCATCGATGGTGATTTTCTCGTTGGAGTCGATGGGGTAGACGCCCATGGACGGCCAGAATCCCACGCCGTCATCATACTTGGCCACGGCCTGGCGAACGCGGCTATAGATCTGATGGACGGTGTCGTGTTCAAAGGGGATGAGTATGCAAAAGTCGTCTTGGCCCCAGTACCCTGCGACGCCCATGTTGGCATTCTCGATGTCCTTGAGGACCGTGCCCACATCGGCGAGCATGCGGTCGCCCTCGGCCTGTCCGTGCCATTCGTTGAACAGTCGCATGTGTCCCATATCGACGGTGGCGATACACCAGGCGCCGTTGCGCCTTGTCTCGAGAAATTCGTTGGCGCGGCGCATAAACTCGCTGGGTCGATAGAGACCCGTGAGCGAATCGATGCGTTCGGCGATGGCGCTTTTGCGCTCCACCTCGGGTATGGGGAGGCTGTCGTTGGGAACAAGCCCGCCGGCCGTGCGAATGCGACGGTCGAGTTCGCCTAAAACGGCGGCCGTTTGATTGGTCAGGTGCTCGTAAAAGGCCGGAACGACAAGACAGACGGGGGTAATGGTGTCGTCCGCGATTCGAACGGGAGCGAAAACGGCCTCTTTGAGATGTTGGATCAGTTGCTCGAATGCTTCGTGATCCAAATTGTTGCTAAGCACGACGAACTGGGCGTTGCGTGAGCGGAAGACGCGACTCCTGCCGCGAGTAATCGACAGCATGCGGCCTGCGTATTCGGCGAGCATGTTGTCGACGGCCTCGGCCCCGTAGAGCTCGTTGAGCTTTGCCGTGCCGCGAACGCGCACTGCTATAAGCCCCGTCTTGCAATGGTCGCGACGGCAGGCATCGATAGCGTTGATCAGCGTGCGCTGCATTCCGAGGCCCGTGGCGGCGTCGACGGTCTCGGCAAGCGAGTGGTTGACGAGCTCGCCGACATAGAGCGAGGGGACATTTCCGTCGCCGTCGATACGAAACCCGCGAGCACGGCCGAGGATGTAGTCGCCGGCGGCATTGCGCACGCGGTACTGCATGACGTGGCGATGTTTGGAGCCGTCATAGATTTGGTCGATGTCGTTGGTATAGGCCTCAAGGTCATCGGGATGGACACGCGTTTTCCAGTAATCGTGGCAGTTGTCTATATGCTCCGAAGGAAGACCAAGATCGCGCAAGGCGCCTTGTGACCAAAGGGTTCGATGTTTGTCCAAGTTCTCGATAAAGAAATATCGGCCTTCGTTGAGCATCGAAAGGGCGTCGAAAATGCGATCGCTTATTTCGAAGTCGTCGGTGTGGGCTTGTGCGATATTGCGTCGATCAAGGTGCACGGCATGACGTAGCTTGTAGTCGTACATGCGATGGTCGGCATCGTTCGTCAAGCGATTGGGGGCTTCGCCCAGGGCGGGGTCGGCGTGTGCCACTCCGTAGCTAAACGAGTGAGGCATCTTGGAAGCGTTGTTTTCGAGCAGCACCGTTCGGCAGTGTTCCAGACGTTCGGCAAGGTCGTCCTCGGTCGCAATCGTAGATAGGATGGCGAACTCGTCGCCCCCCAGACGAAATGCCGCCTCGTCCACCTTCATATACAGTTTGAGATAGAGGCTCACCTGCAAGATATAGCGGTTGCCCTCGTCATGTCCAAAGATGTCGTTGCAGTGCTTAAGGTTATCGATGTCGATAAACGCCATGGTCACGGGCAGTTCCTGCTCCCAGAGTTCCTCTAAGGAACGGGTAAAGCCGCCGCGGTTGCCAAGTCCGGTGAGCTCGTCGGTAAAGGCGGTCCTGATCAGATCGTCCTGACGCTCCAGAAGGTCACGGATGGTCTTTTCGAGCGTTTCGGTATTATTGCTGGCGTTATCCATACTGTAAGCGGCTTTCTGAGGTCGGGGCGGATTGCGTCGGGCGAGCTCGTTGTGCACATGCGTTGCTGCTCAACGCCTTGCGTGTTTCCAAGCCCCCGCCTTGCTGCGTCGTTGGGTTTATTTGTCGGTTCGTGCTCTCGGCTGATAACTACTGAGTAGTATAAACAAGTGTATGGAATTATGTAGGGGTGCCCATGTTGCGGGCGGCCATTATTCGCCAAACCTTGATTATCGACTTTATCCGAACACCTCCCACATTCATCCGCACATGTGCGGATGAATGTGGGAACCCGATACCCTGAGGGCCGGACCGGCCGGCCCCGGGAGATCGGAGGACGGCATGTCCGGAAAGAGGAAGAGTGGCTCCGCGAGGGCGGTCCCGAGGGCCTACGGAAGGCTCACGAGGCACGAGCGGGACACGGTCCAGAGGATGCTGGAGCGCAGGGCGTCGTGCAGGGAGATCGCGAGGGAGCTGGGCAGGTCGCCCTCGACGGTGAGCGCCGAGGTGGCGTCGCACAGATTCGTGACGGCGCCGAAGGCCAGGCGCGGCGAGCGCGTGGACGCCTCCGCCGACCTGTCGGCGGCCTGCCCGCGCCTGGCGGCGTGGCCGCGATGCTGCAACGGCTGCGGGCGGTACCGCGCGATCGGCTGCAAGCGCCGCCCCCACGTCTTCTACGAGGCCCGGGCCGCGCAGCTGTGCGCCGACTCGGTCCTCGTCTCGTCCAGGCGCGGGATAGACGCCGACGAGCCCGCCGCGGCGGCCAGGCTGGAGGCGATAAGGGACTGCCTGCGCCGGGGGCTGTCGCCCGAGCAGATGGCGGCGCGCAACGGCGGCCCGGTGGACCTGTCGCCGTCGACCATCTACCGCTGGGTCTCGGCGGGCTACGACGGCATGACCGACATGGAGCTCAGGCGCAAGGTCGGCTACAGGCCGAGGAAGCGCGCCGCGGGCCGGGCGGCGACCCGCCACTCCGCCCGCAGGTCGCATGCCGCGTTCCTCGCCCTCGGGGAGGACGCGTGCGCCGCGGCCTGGGAGATGGACACCGTCGAGGGCGCCCGGGAGGACTCCGCCTGCCTGCTCACGCTGCTGCATCGCCCCAGCAGGCTCCAGCTCGCGCTGCCGCTGGCGGAGAAGACCGCCGGGCGCGTCGCGGACGCCCTGGAGGGCGTCCGGGCGGTCCTCGGCGCCGACGGGACGCGCCGCGTGTTCCGCGCCGTGCTCACCGACAACGGCGCCGAGTTCTCCGACGAGGGCGCCATCGCGGCGCTCATCGGCGAGGGGCCGGGCGAGACGAGGCTGTTCTACTGCGACCCGAGGCGCAGCGACCAGAAGGGCGCCTGCGAGCGAAACCACGTCGAGATAAGGAAGCTGCTGCCCAAGGGCTCCGGACTCAGGTTCGACCGGCTCGCCCCGGCGGACCTGGCGCTGGCCATGTCGCACGTGAACTCCGAGCCC
Organism: Collinsella sp. AM36-4AA; assembly: GCF_003467795.1. Taxonomy (NCBI): domain Bacteria; kingdom Bacillati; phylum Actinomycetota; class Coriobacteriia; order Coriobacteriales; family Coriobacteriaceae; genus Collinsella; species Collinsella sp. AM36-4AA. The sequence continues at coordinate 11,263 of NZ_QSHS01000030.1, read as the reverse complement.
CGCGGCGCGCTCGGCTTCTCGACGCCCGCCCGCGCCTTCAGGGCGATGCTCGGGGAGGACGCGGCGGCGCTGCTGGACGCCTACGGCGTGGAGGACGTGGCGCTCGTCGATCTCGACCTGACGCCGGGGCTCATCGAGAGGGCGCGCGCCGAGAGGGGCGATGCCCCGCTGGCCTAGCCTAGAGGAAAAACGGAATAGACGGACCGACCGTCCGGCTGAGTCTGGGAAGAGGTGCCGGGCGGCGGGCGGAGCATGGCCACCGGACCCATCGAAACACATCTCCACCGTTCCTTCAACTGGGAAAACGGCGCCCCCGGACCCCAGGAGGGGCCGCGGGGGCGTTCGGCTAACTGCGGGAATGGCCTATCCGCTCAATGTGTTCGGCTGAGATCGGAAATCAACCATTATTCGCCAAACGGTAACGCGACGATGTTCGATGAAAATGCGACTGAGACGATATTTGTTGATGGGTATACTTGTTCCGTTTTAAAACGCAGGAACGGAGATGGTCGCATGGCACAGTCAAATATGACGAGCACGGTGGGGCTGGCGCTCGAGGGAGGCGGCTACCGCGGTATGTATACGGCGGGCGTGCTCGACGTTTGGATGGAGCACGGTTTGACCTGCGACCATATGGTGGGCGTCTCGGCGGGCGCGGCATTTGGCTACAACTTTAAATCGCGCCAGATCGGCCGCGCCATTCGCTATAACAAGGTCTATTGCACCGACAAACGCTATGCGAGCGTGACCAGCTGGCTGCGAACCGGCGATATGTTCAATGCCGATTTTGCCTATCACGAGGTGCCCATCGAGCGCGATCCCATCGACCTGGAGGCGTATCGCGCCTGCCCCATGCGGTTTACGTGCGTGTGTACCGATATCGAGACGGGCAAGGCCGTCTACCACGACCTGCCCTATGGCGACGAGCGGGATATCGAGTGGATCCGGGCATCGTCGGCGATTCCCGTGGCGACGCGTCCCGTTGCTATTGACGGGCATAAGTATCTGGATGGTGGCGTGGCCGATTCTATTCCCAGTGCATGGCTGTTTGCGCAGGGGTATGACCGCAATATCGTGGTGCTCACGCAGCCGGCGGGCTTTGTGAAGCAGCCCAACAGCGTGATGCCCATGCTGCGTCGCGTGTTCCGTCACTATCCGGAGTTTGTCGCAGCGCTTGAGCGTCGACATGAGGTCTACAATGCCACGCTCGATGACCTGGCACGTCGCGAGGCTGCCGGCGAGATCTTTGTGGTGCGGCCGAGCGAATCGGTGAAGGTGCCGTCGCTGTGTCGCGAGCCCGATGAACTTGAACGCATCTACCAGATTGGTCGCCGCGATGCGGAGGCGACCTTGCCGGCGTTGGAATCGTATCTGGCGGGGTAGGGCAAGCTGCCGTGGACTCGGCGGAAAGCGCGTCCCAGAATGAGCGCTCAGAACGGGTTACAGTTTCCCAAGCGGTGGGGTTTCGGAAAGTACGTCCCGGAATATGCGTTCAGACTGGGATGCGGTTTCCCGTTGAGCCTCTATATGGAAAGCGCATCCCGGAATGGAGGTCCAAACTGGGATGCGCTTTCCGCTATTGAAGATATGAGGCTGCGAATCAGCTGTTCGGCCTATGCCTATGCCTGCTGCCAGGTGTCGACGAGCTCCTTGGCCGCGGCGTAGGGATCATCGGCGCTGCAGACGGCGCTCACCACAAAGAAGCCGTCGACGCCGGTGGCCTTAAGCTGCGGCAGGTCGGCCGTCTTGACGCCGCCGCCCACCACGATGGGCACGGGGCTTGCCGCGTGGAGTGCGGCCAGGTCCTCAAAGCTTTTGGTGATGATAGAGCCATCGGCCGCGCGTCCGCAGTCGCGCTTGGTCTCGGTCTCGTGGAGCGGGCCGATGCCAAGGTAGTCGACCAAACTCATGTCGGCGGTCTTGACGTACTCGAGCATCTCCTCGCAACGGGCCGAAAGGCCCACGATGGCATCGGGGCCCAAAAGTTTGCGGCAGACCTCGACGGGAATATCGCTCTGGCCCACGTGCACGCCGTCGACAGCAATGCCCTGCTCGCGCGCGGTGAGTACGCAGTCCAGGCGGTCGTCGATCAGCAAAGCGACCTGACCGGTCTTGCCAGCCTGTGCGATTGCCTGCGCGGCGCCGCCGGTCAGCGCGATGATCTCGCGGGCGCTTGCCACCTTGGAGCGCACCTGGATGCAGGTAAAGCCGGCGTCGAGCGCCTGGGCCACCACATCGCCCACGGGGCGTCCGAGGGTGTTTTCGGGGCCGAGCACCAGATAGGCCGAGATATCAAGGTTGTCGCGGATGCTCATCGTGCTTCCTCCTGCTTTTTGATCTGCGCTTCCATGCGCTCGAGTTTGCCGGTCATGGTGTCGGTAAATCCAGGTCGAATATCGGCTTTGAGCACGACTTCGGTTCGGATGCCCTCGCTCGCTAACACAAAGGTCGCGTCGCGCACGACCTGCATGACCTCGTCCCAGTCGCCCTCGATCTCGGTGAACATCGAGGTGGTGCGGTTGGGAAGGCCGCTCTCGCGAATGACGCGCACGACCTCGGCGACCTCGGCGGACAGCTCGTCGCCGGTGCCGCATGGGGCGATGGCCACGGCGACGAGCGTGTTCATGCCGGCATTGGTTGCGGGTTCGGACATGGCTTATGCCTCCTCGAGCTCGAGTCGGTTGTCGGCAATATCCTGGGCGGTTGCGCGGTAGAGCTCGTCGATAAAGGCGACCTTAAAGCTTGCCGGGGCATCGGCGACGGCGGCGGCACGCGTGCCGGCAACGTTGTAGACGGCGGTGCCGCAGACTGCTGCCGTAAACGGATCGGTAGCACAGGCGTACACGGCCAGCACGCCGCCCTGCGAGCAACCGCAGCCGGTGATCTTGGACATGAGCGGGCTGCCGCCGTGGGATTTGGCCACGGTCGTGCCGTCGGTAATCAGGTCGACTTCGCCCGAGACCACAACGGCGCCGCCGGTGTAGCGAGCGAGCGCCACGGCGGCATCGCGGGCGGCGTCGACCGTGTCGGTGGTATCGACACCACGTACGCGGCTCAGATCGGCCGCCTCGCCCTCAAGACCCCACAGGCCGGCGAGCGCGATGATCTCGGAGGCGTTGCCGCGCACGATGGTGGGCTTGTACTGCTTGAGCACGCTTACCAGTTTGGTGCGCAGGCTACCGATGCCCAGACCCACCGGATCGAGCACCCAGGGCTTGCCGGCGTCGTGTGCCGCCTTGGCCGCGCGGGGAATCGTTTGCTCGTAGATGGGGAAGAGCGTGCCCATGTTGAGATAGATGGCGCCGCCGCCGGCAACGAGCGCCTCGCCCTCGTCGGGCAGATAGACCATGGCGGCCGAACCGCCCACGGCGAGCTGCGCGTTGGCGACAAAGTCGATCGTCACCGTGTTGGTGATAGAGCCGGCCATCGGATTGGTGGCTCGAATCTCCTCTACGGCCTTGACCATATGTTGCTTAAGCTGTTCCGAATCAATCACTGCACATGCCTCCTTGGCATAGAAAAGGGGCGCTGTGCATAGACAGCGCCCCTGTAAAGGCGGCATGCTCCCTACGCCAGCATTAACTGACAGGTTCAAAGGATTGGGCCCTATGCCCTCTCAGCCTTGTGGTTTGCGCCGCCGGCACTCCCGCATCGAATCTGTTGTTCCCTATACTAGCGCACCTGCCAATATGGGACAGGTTTATTTTGGCAGGTGGCAACAGGGGCGCTGCATTTTCCCAGATAAAACCTGCCAAGATAAACCTGTCCCTTATTGGCAGGTCGTTACAATAGACGGGATAAAGAATGACCGAGGGGACCTTATGATCAAACTTGTGCTGACCGATATGGACGATACGCTGATTCCTGCTGGACACGATGGCGCCAGCGACTGCGCCATCGAGGGCATTCATGCCATGCAGGCGGCGGGCCTGCATTTTGGCCCGGTTTCGGGTCGCCAGCCGTCCGCGATGAGCTGGATGTTCCGCAATCGCTCCGAGTGCTTCTCGACCGGTGCGTTTTGCAACGGCCAGGTGATGTTTGTCGATGGCGAGGCGGTTGCCTCGCGCGCAACTGATAACGATGCCCTTATGCGCCTGGCCGACTACCTGGAGCAAGAGACCGACGATACCTATTTGAAGGTCTACCGTCTGGGTGATGACTTTTGGGACAACGACGCCTATTGCGTGACAAGCGATCCCGAGCGTGTGCGTCGCGCCATGGAGTCAGGCGGCAACGCGTGGCTCAAGGGCGAAGAGGCTCCCTGTCGCCCTGTCGTTGACGATGCCCCGGTATACAAGGCGAATATCTGGAGTGCCCGTTCGCGCGAGGAGCTCGCCGAGCTGCGCGAGCGTGTTGCCGCCGAGGTGCCGGAGCTCTCGCTCGTGTTTCCCAACAACCGCGTGCGCCTGTTCGACGTTCTTCCGACCGGCTGGGACAAGGGCTGTGCTGCGCTGGAGCTGGCGCGCGCTTTGGGCCTGACGCCCGACGAGGTGGCCGTATTCGGCGATTCCGATAACGATTTGCCCATGATCGATGCCGTTCCCAATTCCGTTGCAGTCGCCAATGCCAACGAGGCCGTCACGGCTGCCGCGCGCTGGCATATCGGCGCTGCGGCAGATGATGCGGTTGCCGGGGCTCTGCATCAGATTGCCGCCTGCGCCGCGACGGGGGAGATGCCGTCGTTTATGCGTCAGATGGACGCGACGGGTTTCGACGTCACGAACGTCTAGGGAGAAAGCCATGAAGCTCCAGCAGCTCAGATATGTCGTCAAAGTTGCCGAATGCGGCAGCATCACCGAGGCCTCGCGCCGGCTCTTTGTGTCGCAGCCTTCGATTACCGCGTCAATTCGCGATCTCGAAAACGAGATGGGTGTACACATCTTTGAGCGCACCAACAAGGGCGTCATTGTGTCCGAGGAAGGCGAGACCTTCTTGGGCTACGCGCGCCAGGTGCTCGACCAGGCCGACCTGCTCGAGGGCAAGTACAAAGGCACGTCCGAGCAGGTGCCGCACTTTAGTGTGAGCTGCCAGCATTATTCCTTTGCCGTTAATGCATTTGTCGATGTGATCCGCGAGTTCGATGCCGCGCGCTACGACTTTACCCTGCGCGAGGAGCAGACCCACGAGATTATCGAGGACGTCGCGCATATGAAAAGCGAGCTCGGCATCCTGTATCTGTCGGAGCACAATCGCGAGGTCATCGAGCGCATGCTGGCGGCCAACGAGCTCGTATTCGAAGGACTCTTCTGCGCTACGCCGCATGTCTTTGTGTGCTCCGACCATCCGCTGGCGGACCACGCCAGCGTGACGCTCGAAGATCTCGAGGACTACCCGTTCCTGTCCTATGAGCAGGGCAGCTATAACTCGTTTTATTATTCCGAGGAACTGACCTCGACCTTTGAGCGTCGCAAGAATATCCGCGTGCGCGACCGTGCGACGTTGTTCAATCTGGCCATGGGCCTTAACGGCTACACGGTTTGTTCGGGCGTGATCAGCCATGAACTTAACGGCCCCGGCATTATCTCCATTCCGCTCGATGTAGACGAGTACATGGAGATCGGCATCATCACGCGCAAGAACACGACACTTACGCGCTACGGGCAGGCCTATATCGAAGCGATTCGTCAGCACATCTAGACTGCTGCGTTCTGCACGGGTCAAATCTCTTTATGGCAGTCCAAACTGATATAGGAAGCATCTATATCAAACTGTTATAAACATATATTTTACGATGGCTATATGAGCGCTCATACTCTGTCCCAGTAAAGCAACCAATGCAAAGGGAGATATCTATGAGCACTTCAATTCAACCGAACGCGCCGTTTCGCGCTGATATCGTCGGCAGCTTTCTTCGTCCGCAGGCCGTAAAGGATGCCCGCGCTGCCTATGCGGCAGGCACACTTGATGCCGAGGGGCTTAAGGCCGTCGAGGATGAGGCTATTCGCGACCTGGTGGACAAGCAAAAGGCCGCTGGCCTGCAGGTGATTACCGATGGCGAGTTTCGTCGCAGTTACTGGCACCTCGACTTTATGTGGGGGCTCAACGGCATTGAACGCCGCACCTCGCGTACGGGCTATATGTTCCACGACGAGGAGACCACGGCTGACACCGCCGTGGTGACCGGCCCCATCAGCGGCGAGAACCACCCCTTCGTCGAGCACTTTAAGTTTATCAAGGCACTCGAGGGGGAGGGTCAGGTTGCGCGCCAGACCATTCCGGCGCCGATCCAGACGTTCTCGGAGGTTACGCTCGACCGCTGCGATGGCCAGCAGGAGAGCCTGCGCGCCGTCTATAAGACCGATGAGGAACTTGCCGACGCAATTGCAGCCGCTTATCGCACGGTGATCGCCGGCCTGTACGCCGCCGGTTGTCGCAATATCCAGTTTGATGACTGCACCTGGGGCATTTACTGCGATACCGACTTTGTGTCCAAGACTGGCATGAGCCCGGTTGACCTGCAAAGGGTGAGCGAGTTGGGCGTGGCGCTCAACAACGCCGCCATCGAGGACAAGCCCGACGACCTCGTCATTAACACGCACGTGTGCCGCGGCAACTACCACTCTACCTATGCTTTCGAGGGCGGCTATGACCCCATCGCGCCGTACCTGTTTGCACATGAGGATGTCGACGCATTCTACCTGGAGTTCGATACGCCGCGCGCCGGCGGCTTTGAGCCGCTCAGCTACGTTGCCCCGGGCAAGAAGGTCGTGCTGGGCTTGGTAACCACCAAGGCGGCAGAGCTCGAGAACGAGGATGTTATCGTCGAGCGCATCCGCGAAGCCGCAAAGTACGTGCCGCTCGAGAACCTGTACCTGTCGCCCCAGTGTGGCTTTGCCAGCTGCGAGATCGGCAACAAGCTGACCGAGGACGAACAGTGGGCAAAGATTGCGCTGGTTAGGCGCATTGCCGAGCGTGTCTGGAAGTAGTGCTGCCGTTCGCAGGGGCGTCGTGGTCGGAGCGGCATGCATCGCGTACAATGGTTCGGATCGTATCGTTCGGGCAGGTAATCCGATATGCCCGGGCGCCCTTCCATTATGAAAGGACATCCATGTCCCAATCCTCGACGCCCGCCGTTGCCGATGCCATCTACGATGCGTCGTCGCTCGGTCGCCCGCGCATGTTCTTGCTCGGCCTGCAGCACCTGTTTGCCATGTTTGGCGCTACCGTGCTGGTGCCTGTGCTCACCGGCCTTTCGGTTTCGGCGACCCTTTTGTTTGCCGGCCTGGGCACGCTGCTCTTCCACTTCCTGTCGCGCGGTAAGGTGCCGGCATTTTTGGGCTCATCATTTGCCTTTATTGCCGGTTATGCCGCAATCGCGCCCAACGGCGAGGCCGAGCTTTTGCCCTACGCCTGCCTGGGCGTAGCTTGTGCCGGCCTGCTCTATCCGGTGCTGGCGGCCCTGTTTCGCGCGTTTGGTGCCAAGCGTGTTATGCGCTTCTTCCCGCCGGTAGTGACTGGCCCCATCGTCATTTCCATCGGCCTGATCTTGGCAAGCTCTGCCATCGCCAACTGCCAGACCAATTGGCTTGTTGCCGTTGTCGCTGTGGCGGTGATCGTCATCTGCAACATCTGGGGCCGTGGCATGGTCAAGATCGTGCCGATTCTGCTGGGCGTTGTGGTGAGCTATGCCGTTGCGACTGCGCTCGGCGAGGTTGATTTCTCGGGCGTCGCAGCCGCTCCCTGGGTTGGCTTGCCCGTCGTGTGGGACAACACCGTGTTTGCACTCTTTGGGCCGCAGTTCGATAGCGGTCTTGCCACGACGGCCATCATCACCATCATGCCGCTGGCATTTGCGACCATGATCGAGCATATCGGTGATATCTCGGCTATCGGCTCCACTTGCGAGCGTAACTACATCGCCGATCCCGGTCTGCATCGCACGCTGCTCGGCGACGGCCTTGCCACGATCCTGGCTTCGCTCTTTGGCGCTCCGGCCAACACCACCTATGGCGAGAACACCGGCGTGCTCGCCCTGACGCGCGTGTTCGACCCGCGCGTGATTCGCATTGCCGCGTGTTGCGCCATCGTGCTTTCGTTCTGCCCCAAGTTCGCGGCTGTCATTGCGGCCATGCCGGCATGCGTTATCGGCGGTGTGTCGCTCGTGCTCTACGGCATGATCAGCGCCGTTGGTGTACGTAACCTCATCGAGAACCAGGTTGATTTCCAAAATAACCGCAACGTGCTGGTGGCCGCCCTGGTGCTCGTGCTTTCGCTCGGCATTGCGTACAGCACTGCCGGCGCCATCGTGTTGGAGCTGGGCGGCGTGACCATTTCGCTCTCGGGCCTTGCCGTGGGATCGCTGGTGGGCATCGTGCTCAATGCCATTCTGCCCGGCAACGACTTTGAGTTTGATGTCTCCGAGCTTGAGGAGGCTGCTGAGTAACAACTGCGTCCAGCTGAATCAAAAAATGGCGCCCATGCGTACGCGCGGGCGCCATTTTTAATGCGTCAATATCCAGTGGATGCCACGCGCCATGCGCAGGTCGGTTTGGGCAAAGTGGTTGCCGGGGTTGAGTTCCAGTGTTGTGAGGATGCCGCGCTCAACGAGCAACGTTTCCATTGCGCGCGTGTCGTCAAGTACGTGCCGCATCATGCGGTTGGGCGTCTTGGTTTCCTTTTTGCCGAGCGACAGATAGACGGCCTGCGGGTTGCCGGCAAAAGGGGCCGTGCTGGCGCGATCGACAAAGTCGGGAAACCACAACGACCCCGATGCGCTTGCGGCGCGGCTAAAGGCGTCGGTTTGCCAGAGGGACCAGAGCGCGAAGAGGCCCGCGAGCGAGTAGCCGGCAATGCCGCGCCAGGTGGGCGGCTGAGGAAGCGACGACTCGGCCTCTGGGATTATCCAGTTCAACAGCTCATCGAGAAATCCGGATGCCTGGCCGCCAAAGGGCTCGGCATCGCGCACGGTTCCGTCGCATCCCCAGGGGCTCAGCTCGCGATTCCAGTTGAGGCTGCCAATGCCGACAAGCGTGAAGGGCGGGCAGTTGAGCTCTCGGCAGCGTTCATAAACCTCCGTGCCGTCGCCCATGACCACGGGAAGATAGATGACTGGTGCGCTTTCGGCATGCTGTGCATGAACGGTTATCTGCTTTTGATGCGCTTCCATGACGGGCTTCTCTCGGCGTTGTGATATCGACGGCCCCCATTGTCGCACGCCGGCTCATGCAGGTTGGGCTAGACCAAAGACAATCTCGTGCATACCCTGCGGACACATATGGAAAACGCCACCGCCGGAGGGGAGCTCGGCGGTGGCGTTGTTAAACGGTGCTGGGGCTCGGGGCCTTCGCGGGAGCTGCCATGTGCGCAGAGGCGTCTAAGAGCGCTTACGGCTCGCCATGGTGCCTGCGGCGATAGCGGCTGTTCCCGCAAGGACGGTTGCCACGATGGCCGCACCCGAGGTGTCGCCGGTTGCCGCGAGCACGCCGGTAGTCTTGGCTTTCGTGGTTGAAGCCGCAACGGCCTTGGTCGGCTTTGAGCCCTCAGGCTTGGGGTTTTGCTTGGTCTCGTCGGGCTTGGGGTCTTCCGGCTTGGCTACCTCGGGAGGTGCGATGGTCGTGCTTTTGGCGACTGCTTTGATATAGAGGGAGTCGACCGTGGCGTCGCCCGTGCCGATGGCTTGGCCTGCCTCGTAGATGCCGTCACGGAGCTTGTGATAGTCAATGACCTTTCCGCCTTCGGGCGTCTGGATGGCGGCGTTCTCAATCTTGATGGTGCCGATTGTCTTGCCGTCAGCGCTCATGGCACGGGCAAAGATTGCCGCTGTATATCCTTCGGCCGTTACCTTGCTGCGGGTGATCGAGATGACTGCGGGTGTGACGCCCTCGCTGGTCTGGGCGATGATGCCGATGTTCTCGCCTTGGGGTTCGCGCCTCGTCTCGCCATCTTGGTTTTCGCTGTAGGGGATGGGGCCGTCGCCGTTCTCGACATAGCGGGCTATGGCCTTGACAACGGAGTCGCTGATGTAGATGTGGCCACCCTTCTCGTTGGGTCGATCGTTTCTGGTGGAGAATGCAGCCGAAACCTCGCCTTCCGCAGACGCGTCCACGGTGGAGCCGTTCTTGACGACGATGTCGTCCTGGTAGGTGAAGAGGGCGATGGCGTCACCGTATCTGCCTTTACCTGCACGGACCGTCACGTTTGCATGATCGAGGGTGATGCCCTTGTGGGCATAGACGCCATATTCAACACCGTTTACGTTGAGGGAGGCGTTTGTGGCTGCGAGGCTGCCCTTGGCCTCGACGGCAGCGTCTTTCTCGGAGCTCGCCTTGACCTGGCTGCCGTCCGAGATATTGATGTTGCCGCCGCTCCAAATGGCCTCACCATCGGCTGAGCTTGCCTCGACTGTGCCGCCACCCTTGATGGTGAGGTTCTTGTCGGTTCCGATACCCTTGTCCTTGGTAGCCCTGGCGGTGACGGCCCCGCTGTCGTCAATCGTGATATTGCCGTTTGCCCTGATGCCATCCGATACGCCCGTGGCGTTGACGTTGCCCGAACCTTTGATAGCGAGATCGCCCTCGGCGTCGATGGCATCAAACCGAGCGCTCGTGGCGTTGACGGATCCGGCTCCGTCGATGTTGATATTACCCGTGGAGAGGATAGCGTCCTCAGTAGATGTCACGCTGAGCGTGCTGCCCGCGTCGCCTTGGATATTGAGCTCGGCGTTCTCATTTTTGCCATGAGAAGCCTTGATGCCTTCGATCCAGTCGGCAGTGACGATGTTGTTTCCCGAGTATTTCACGTTGAGCTTGCCTGCGGCCTGGATCTCGCCGCCGTTATAGTTGTTGAGCTTCAAGTCGTCGGCGCCGTCCCACGACCAGGTGCCGGTCTCGTCGCCCGCCGCAGTGCCGGCGTTGTATTTGGTTTCGCCGACCTTGACCCATTCCGCCGCGAGCGAGACGCTCGGCATGAGCAGCGAGCTCACCGTGAGCGCGCACACGGCGCCTACGACGATGCGGCGCGTCACGCGGCGCCAGCTGCCGTGCGCGAGTCCTATGCGACGGCGAACGTCGGGTTCGGCAACATGGGTTCCGGCGGTAGTGTCATTGCGTTTGGGGGTCGTGAACAAGGCTGCCATGGTTGCTCCCGTTCTCATAGGGCCTATACGGCTAGATTCAGCGTATCTGCTGGATGTTGCCGGCGGTAGTGCCGTTTGGAGGGCAAAATGGCCAAAATGGGGGAGAAATAGGCCGCACGCCGGCGCAGGGACCGACGCTAAAAGAAAAGCGCGGGGCCGCATTGAACTGCCTCCCATTTCTTGGACACG
>NZ_QSHS01000003.1:0-113477 GCF_003467795.1 Collinsella sp. AM36-4AA | reverse complement strand
CCCGTCCAAGAATTGGGGCGCAGTTCAGTATGAACTCGGGGCTCTTTGTGCCGCACATCTATGAGAGGAAAAATTCGATGCGTACGGGCGCTACCCCATGAAGCCGCCCTGGGATGGCGGCAACCTCGCCGTTACCCGTCTGATGGGTGTGCTCAAGGCATCCGTTCCCCTCTTTATCGACGTAACGGGCAAAAAAGTTCGTCGAGGAGACCATCCGCACGCACCACGGTGTGGCCGACGCCATTGAGACGCGCAACCCCACCGCCGCTCACGATGCGATGTATCTGCACCTGGTCTACAACCGCAATATGATTGCGGAAGGCACACAAACAAAAGGCATTTAAGGCTCGACAATAATCTTTCTTTGATAAAACGCAGGCAGCGAGCGCTTGCGTTTTATCAAATGGTGCAATGGGGTCAGGTTTACATGCATCAACTTAGCGCAAAGTAACCTGGCCCCCACGCAACAAAGGGTTAACTAGAGCTCACAGGCAACCTTGTAGCCATCGCCGATGGCGTCGCGAATGTTACCGCACTTGTTGGCATCGCCCAGCACGTGGGTGGCAACACCGGCTGCAGCCAGGTCGTCTGCCAGCTTGGTATTGGGACGATAGCCCATGGCAAGCACCAGCGTATCGGCACCGGTGATGGTGTGGACCTCGCCGTCCTTCTCGTAGCTGATAGCATCCTCGGTAATCTCGGTCACCTTGGCCTCAGTCAGCACGTGGACACCCTTGGAGAGCATGCGCGTGATGAGCACCGCGCGGCCGGCACCGCCCTCGTTGGCGGCGAGCGTCTTGGTCATCTCGATGACGGTGACATCGCGATTGGCCGGCGACAGGTCGTTGACCAACGGGGCCAGGTAATCGGCCGTCTCGCAGCCGACGGTGCCGCCGCCCACGATGACGATCTTCTTGCCCGGAAAAGCCTTGCCGCCCAACAGGTCGTCAGCCGTCATAACCTGCTTAAAGCCCTGCATGAAGGCCGGAGCGATGGGCTCGGCGCCATAAGCTAGGACGACCTCGTAGCCGGCGTAGTCACGCTGAATGTCCTCGGCAGTAAGCTCAGTGCCAAATACGCACGTGACGCCGGCCTCGGCCAGGCGACGGTACTGGTACTTGATCACACGAGTGAGCTCCTGCTTTGCCGGCGGAACGGCCGCGATGCGCATCTCGCCGCCCGGTTCGTCCTGCTTATCCACGAGCACCACGTTATGGCCGCGCTTGGCGGCAATGTAGGCCGCCTCCATGCCAGCGGGACCGGCGCCCACGACGAGCACGTTCTTGGCCTCGGCGGCAGGCTCGTAGCCGGCCTCGTCGCGCTCGACGTCCGGGTTGACGGTGCAGGAGATGCGCTTGCCAAACATGATGCCGTTCAGGCAGCGCAGGCAGCCGATGCAGGGACGGATCTCGTCGGCGTTGCCGGCAGCCGCCTTATTGCAGAACTCGGCATCGCACAGATTGGCGCGGCCCATCATGCAGATGTCGGCGGCGCCGTCCTCGATCAGCTCCTCGGCGATCCAGGCCTCGTTGATGCGGCCGACCGTGGCAACGGGAATGTTGACGTGCTTCTTAATCTCGCGCGAGCAGGCGGCATGCGAGGCCTGCTGCGTACCGGCGGCGGGAATTGCGGAGCCACGCTTGATGGTGGTGCCGCCCGACACATGAATCATGTCGACGCCGGCCTTCTCCAGGCGACGCGAGACGTAGATCATGTCGTTGAGGGTCAGGCCGCCATCGGTGTACTCGTCGCCCGAGATACGGACGTCGATAATGAAGTCCTTGCCGCAGCGCTCGCGAATCTCGGCGATGACCTCGAGCAGGAAGCGCATGCGGGCGTCGAGCGAGCCGCCGTACTCGTCGGTACGCTTGTTGTAGAGCGGAGTCAAAAAGCCGCCGAGCATACCGTGGGCGTGCGCCGCATGGACCTCGACGCCATCGACGCCGGCCTTCTGCATACGCACGGCAGCGTCGCCGAACTGATGCGTGAGCTCGTGGATCTCGTCAACCGTGATGGGACGCGGTGCCTCGCGGGCATAGGACGGGCCCACAAAGGACGGGGCGATCAGGCGCGGCGTGCCTGGAATGTTAAAGGCCATGTAGGCGGGGTGGAAGAGCTGCGGCATGATCTTGCAGCCGTACTCGTGGACGGCCGCGGCGAGCTTTTCCCAGCCGGGGATAAACGTGTCGTCGTAGCAGCACATGTCACCCGGCAGATAGGTATAGGTGGGCTCGACCGTCACGACCTCGGTGATGATGAGGCCCACGCCGCCCTTGGCGCGGGCGCGGTAATGATCGACCAAGTCGTCGGTCACATAGCCATGATCGGCCAGGTTGGTTGACACTGGCGGCATAAAGACGCGGTTCTTGACCTCGGTCGTACCGACCTTGATCGGGCTAAAGAGCATTGGATAGGCAGAAGACTCCATGCAGGCTTCCTTTCGTTTGAGCCGCTCGGCGGCAGTTACTAACGTACTTATCGTATCAGTATCCGCCGCATTCGCACTCGCTCGCACTCCCCACCTTCAATCCCGACCCTCACAAAAAAGTTGCGGTGGAATACGGAGTAGATGAGACTTTTGACAGCCAAAACAGTCCGTATTTCACCGCAACCGATGGGCGGGGTGGAATTGAGGGCTCAGATAGTCAGTCATGCCCTCATCCGCCACTCCCTCACTTACAGCGCGCCGTCCAGCATAAGGTTCACCTTGAGCACGTTAACCGTGGGCTCGCCGAACACGCCGAGGAAACGGCCCTTGGTGCACTGGGCGATGATCTCGCGCACCTCGTCTTCGCTCTTGCCCGTGGCCTTGGCAAGGCGCGGGACCTGGTACTCGGCGGCATCCGGAGAGATCTCCGGGTCGAGGCCGGACCCCGAACACGTCACCAGGTCGACGGGCACAGCGTCCATATCGGCATCGGAGTTGGCGGCGCGAATCTTCTTCACGCGCGCATCCACAAGCTGCCGATACTTCTCACTCGCCGGGGACAGGTTGGACGGGGCACCATACGCCATGAGCTCGCCGTCTTCGCCTTCGACAATTGACACGTTCTGGATACGACCCCACATGTGGGCTTCGTCATCGAAGTTCTGGCCGATGAGCTCGGAACCCACAACCTTGCCGTCGACCGTAATAAGCGATCCGTTCGCCTGGTACGGAAACGCAAGCTGCACGACGCCGGTCACCACGAGCGTGTATCCCAGGCCGCAGACGATGGTAAACAGCGCGAACACGCCAAGTGCGCGCGATGCGATACCTTTGAACATACAAACCTCCGTCTACATCATGCCAATGCCGAACAAGGCCAGCAGCATGTCGATAATCTTGATGAATACGAACGGCGCCACGATGCCGCCCAGACCCCACACCAGCAGGTTATGGGTCAACAGCTGGCCGGATGGAACCTCGCGGTACTTGACGCCCTTGAGAGCCGCCGGAATTAGCGCGACGATGACCAGCGCGTTGTAGATGATGGCGGACAGCACGGCCGTCAACGGGTTGGTGAGGCTCAGGATGTTGAGGGCGCCCAGTCCCGAATAGATCGGCGAGAACAGGGCCGGGATGATAGCGAAGTACTTCGCCACGTCGTTGGCCACCGAGAAGGTCGTGAGCGAGCCGCGGGTCATGAGCAGCTGCTTGCCAATACGCACGACCTCGATGAGCTTGGTGGGGCTGGAGTCGAGGTCGACCATGTTGCCGGCCTCCTTGGCAGCCTGGGTGCCCGTGTTCATGGCCACGGCGACGTCGGCCTGGGCCAGAGCGGGCGCGTCGTTGGTGCCGTCGCCGGTCATGGCGACCAGGTGACCCTCACGCTGGAACTCGCGGATCTTCTCGAGTTTGCCTTCAGGGGTGGCCTCGGCCAGGAAGTCGTCAACGCCGGCCTCGGCGGCGATTGCCGCGGCGGTGAGCGGATTGTCGCCCGTCACCATGATGGTCTTGATGCCCATCTTGCGCAGGTCGGCGAACTTCTCCTTAACGCCGGACTTGATGATGTCCTTGAGGTACACAACGCCCAGCACGCGGCAGTTCTTGGTCACGACCAGCGGGGTGCCGCCGGCCTTGGCGATGCGTTCGACGGCCTCTTCGCACTCCTGGGAGAACACGCCGCCGGCTGCCTCCAGATAGGTGCGCACGGAATCGGCAGCGCCCTTGCGGATCTCATTGCCCTCGTAGTTCACGCCGGACATACGCGTTGCCGCGGTGAACGGGATGAACTCCATGCCCTTATCCTCGAGCGTGCGGCCGCGCAGACCGAACTGCTCCTTGGCGAGCACGACGATGGAACGGCCCTCGGGGGTCTCGTCGGCCAGCGAGGAAAGCTGGGCGGCATCGGCCAGCTCCGCGGGATCGACGCCGTCGACCGGGATGAACTCGGCGGCTTGGCGGTTACCCAGGGTGATGGTGCCGGTCTTGTCGAGCATGAGGATGTCGACGTCGCCGGCGGCCTCGATGGCGCGGCCGGACATGGCCAGCACGTTGGCCTCGTTCAGACGGCTCATGCCGGCGATGCCGATGGCGGACAGAAGGGCGCCGATGGTAGTGGGAGCCAGGCACACGAGCAGCGCCACGAGCGTGGTCACGGCCGTGGGGTTGACCATGTCGTTAAGACCGACCGAGAAGCAGGAGTAACAATACAGGGCCAGCGTGACCAGAATAAAGACGATGGAAAGGGCCACCAGGAAGATCTCCAGAGCGATCTCGTTAGGGGTCTTCTTGCGCGCGGCACCCTCGACCATCGCGATCATCTTGTCCAGGAAGCTCTGGCCGGGCTCACTGGAGATCTTGACGATGATCCAGTCGGACAGCACCGTGGTACCGCCGGTAACGGCAGAGCGGTCGCCGCCGGCCTCGCGGACCACGGGGGCGGACTCGCCGGTGATGGCGGACTCGTCAACGGAGGCAGCGCCCTCGATGACGTCGCCGTCGCCGGGAATCTGCTCGCCGGCGCGTACGATCACCAGGTCGCCGCGCGTGAGCTCGGTGCCGGGAACGACGGTGAAGTGCTCCTTGTCCTCAACGGACTCGATGCGATGGGCCTCGACATCCTTCTTGGCCGCACGCAGAGAATCAGCCTGAGCCTTACCGCGGCCCTCGGCAAGCGCCTCGGCGAAGTTCGAGAACAGGTCGGTGAGCCACAGGATGACCGCGATGGCGACCACATAGTAGGTGGGCACACCCGCGTCCCGCACACCGAAGATGGAAGCGACGACCAGGACGGAGGTCATGACGGCTGAAAGCCACACCAGGAACATGACCGGGTTTTGAATCTGGACGCGAGGGTCCAGCTTGGCAAACGAGTCGCGGACCGCGCGGCCCATCATGTCTTTTTGCATAGTCATAAATCTGCGCCCTCCTTTACGCAATCATCTGGAAGAACTCGGCAACGGGGCCAAGCGCCAGGGCCGGGAAGAAGCTCAGGGCACCGATCAGCAGAACGATGAACACGAGCAGGAATACGAACATGCCGTTGGTGGTAGACAGGGTACCGGCGCTCTCGGCGACCTTACCCTTCTTGGCCAGCGAGCCGGCGATAGCCAGCGTACCGATGATGGGCATGAAGCGGGCGAACAGCATCTCGAGGCCGAGCATGACGTTGATCCAGGGAATGTTGCAGTTCATACCTGCAAACGCCGAGCCGTTGTTGCCGCCGCATGAGGTGAAGGCATACAGCACCTCGGAGAAGCCGTGCGCGCCACCATTGTTGAGCTGGTCGGCAAGACCGGGCACCATGCAGGCGATGGCCGAGCACACCAGAATGGCAAACGGAGTTGCCAGGCACAGGACAACTGCCCAGCGCATCTCGCCCGGCTCGATCTTCTTGCCCAGGAACTCGGGCGTGCGGCCGACCATAAGGCCGGCGATGAACACTGTGAGGATGGCGAAGCCGATCATGCCGTACAGGCCGCAGCCCACGCCGCCGAAGACAACCTCGCCCAGAGCCATCTGGAGCATCTGGACAAAACCGCCCAGCGGGGTGTAGGAGTCGTGCATGGAGTTAACCGAGCCGTTGGAAGCGGCGGTGGTGTAAGCCGACCACGTGGAGGAGGTGACGATACCGAAGCGGCTCTCCTTGCCCTCCATGTTGCCGCCGGCTTGGCCGTCGGTCATCTCGATATTGACCGCTCCGCCATCGGCCAGCTGCGGGGTGCCCGCATGCTCGTTGACGGCGATGATGCCGGTGAAGATCACCAGCAGGATGAACATGGCGGCAAAGATGGCCTTGCCCTGCTTGGTGTTCTTGACGCCGATACCGAAGGTGAAGCAGCAGGCAGCCGGGATCAGCAGCAGGCTGGTCATCTCGATGATGTTGGTGAAGGCACTGGGGTTCTCATACGGATGGGCGGAGTTCACGCCGAAGAAGCCGCCGCCGTTGGTTCCGGACTGCTTGATGGCGACCTGAGGAGCCGCAGGACCCTGGGGCAGGAACTGCTCGGTGACCACGCGCGCGCCCTCGACAACCTTGCCGTCGACCTTGACCGTGTCGCCCTCGATCTGGGCGCCGTCGAGGACGCTCCAGCCGCCGTCTGCATTAGGCTGGACGGCGACGGGCTCTACGAGCTCAGCCTTCTGAGCCGGCTGGAAGTTGGAGATGACGCCACCGGCAGCCAGGCAGATGCCGAACACGAGGTTCAGCGGGATGAGCACATACAGGACGGTGCGGGTGAGGTCGACCCAGAAGGAACCCAAGCTCTGCTCCTTGACCTGACGGAAGCCACGAATCAGCGCGAACATGACCGCGATACCGGTGCCAGCGGAAACGAAGTTCTGCACGGTGAGACCCATGAACTGCACAAGGTAGGACAGGGTGGTCTCGCCGGAGTAGGACTGCCAGTTGGTGTTGGTTATGAAGGAAGCAGCCGTATTGAACGACAGGTCCCATGGCACACCCGGCAGGTGCTGGGGATTGCCTGGCAAGAAGGACTGAAGCGCTTGAAGTGCCACAAGGACCACGAGGCCGATCCCCGAAAAGACCAGCACGCTCGCCAGGTAGCGCCTACACCCCATCTGCTCTGCCGCGTCGATGCGAAGCAGACGATAGACGCCACGCTCCACAGGAGCAATCACAGGCGACAGGAACGTATGCTCACCATCCATGATATGGGCCATGAACCGACCGAGCGGAACGGCCAGGACGACGAGCACGGCAAAGTACAAGATGTACTGAATCGCAGCGTCCATAGTTTACGAATCACTCCTCATCAGAATGTAGATGTAATAGATAAGGAGTCCAATGCAGACGACTCCGATGATGGGAATGAGGATGTTCATTTACCGCCCCTTTCACGCGCGGTCCGATGTCTCGGACGCCTGCTCTCGCAAGCGCCTGGGGACAGTAAACGCTTCTAGAGATTAAAGAGGCGTGAGGGCCGGGGCTCACGACCTTAAGATGCCGTAAAGATGCAGGTAGAAAGCACTATTGCGGCTGCAGTGCGCCTATACTCGACCTCGCGAGCATACAGTGGCGTCCTCACCGCGTATGCACGCATGGGCAACGTTTCAGAAAGGCTACGCTATGCAGCGCGACGCATCGGACACTCGCGTCAATCCAGACCTCATCCTCAAGGCAATTGAGAAAGACGAGGCCGCCGATGACGCTCGAACCAGCCGGGGACACCTCAAGATTTTCTTTGGCTACGCTGCTGGTGCAGGCAAAACCTATGCGATGCTTCAAGCCGCCCACGCCGCCAAGCGGCGAGGTGTCGACGTCGTCGCGGGATACATCGAGCCGCACGAACGTCCGGCAACTGCCCATCTTGCACAAGGGCTTGAGAACGTGCCCTGTAAACTCGCTGAGCACAACGGCATTGCGCTCAGCGAGTTCGATCTAGATGCGGCTATCGAACGCGCCCCTCAGCTCATCCTTGTCGACGAGCTCGCCCATACGAATGCGCCGGGGTCTCGCCACGACAAACGTTATCAAGACGTCGAGGAACTTCTACATGCAGGCATCGACGTCTATACGACTGTGAACGTTCAGCATATCGAGAGCCTAAACGACATGGTTGCATCCATCACCGGCGTTGTCGTGAGCGAACGAATCCCCGACCGCATCTTCGATGATGCCGACCAGGTCGAGCTCGTTGACATAGAGCCCGAAGACCTACTTGAGCGCCTTCGCGCCGGCCTCGTCTACCGTCCCGCACAAGCCGAGCGAGCGCAACAGCATTTTTTTACCGTCGAGAACCTCACCGCACTCCGAGAAATCGCGCTGCGCCGCTGCGCCGATCGCACCGGCCACCTCACAGACGCCGCACGCGTGCTGGGAAACCGTGACTACTACACCAGGGAGCGTATCTTAGTCTGTGTCTCCCCGGCGCCGACCAATCCCCGCATCGTCCGTGCCGCCGCACGCATGGCGAAAGCGTTTCGCAGCGAGCTCGTCGCCCTGTTCGTAGAGAGCCCGCGCACGCAAGCCATGAGCGATGATGAGCGCGCCAAGCTTGCAGACAATATCGCCCTAGCCGAGCAGCTCGGAGCACATATGGAAACCGTCTATGGCGACGACGTCGCGTTTCAGATCTCCGAGTTCGCACGCCTGTCGGGTATTTCGAAGATCGTCATGGGGCGCACGGGCGAGCACAGCAGCGTCCGTCAGGCCCTCTTTGGCCGCAAATCTCTCGTAGAACAGCTCATAACATTCGCCCCGAACCTCGACATTTACATCATTCCAGACCAGTCGACTCCGCCCTCCCGACCCAAAGGACGCCGCCATGCGCTCGCCCTGCAGCCGCCCAGCAGCCGAAACGTGCTTCGCACGCTGGCCCTCTCTCTTGTCGCCACAGCGATCGGCACGGCTTTCCGCCATCTGGGATTTGCCGATTCCAGCATCATATCCCTCTATATCCTCACGGCCCTGCTGACCGCCGTCACCACGACGGGGCGTATCTGCACGATCGTATCGAGCGTGCTCTCTGTAGTGCTTTACAACTTCTGCTTCGTAACGCCTCTGTTTTCGCTCGCCAGCTACGACCGAAGCTATCTGGTCACGTTCGGCATCATGTTCGCTACCGCTATGGTCGCCGGCGAGTTAACTGCGCGCATCGCCGACAACGCCCGTACCTCCGCCGAGAACGCATTCAAAACGCGCGTACTCCTCGAAACGAACCAGCTCTTGCAGCAAGCCCATAGCGCGGAGGAGTGTGCCCGCGTCGCCATGAACCAACTCATCAAACTGCTAAAACTCGACGTGGTCTTCTACACCGCCGAACACGGCACGCTCGGCAAGACGCTCTATGAGTCCGCTGGCACCGAAAACCGATCCGCGTCGCTGCTCACCGACTACGAGCGCGCTGTTGCAACCTGGACCTACACCAACAACAAACGCGCGGGCGCAAGCACGCGGACCCTGCCCGAGGCGCGCTGCCTCTACCTCGCGGTTCGCACCGGCGACAAGGTATTCGGTGTCATCGGCATCGACCTGGAGGGGCGCGAGATCGAAGCCTTCGAGCATTCGATCGTCCTATCTATCGTAGGCGAATGCGCCTTGGCGCTCGAAAGCGACCGGGCGGCGCAAGAGCGCGAAGAGGCTGCGGTCTTGGCGAAAAACGAGCAGCTGCGCGCCAACCTTTTGCGCTCCATCGGCCACGATTTGAGGACACCACTCACGGCTATATCCGGATCTGCGGCAATCCTTCGGAAGAGCGACGAGAAGCTCAGCCTCGAACAACGCTGCGATCTTGCCGATGCCATCTACGACGACTCCCTCTGGCTTATCGATACCGTGGAGAACCTCCTCGCCATCACACGCGTCGAGGATGGCACCATTTGCCTCAACTTCACATCCGAGCTCATCGACGAGGTCATCGAGGCCGCCCTCAGCCATGTCGCCCAAGCATCGCATGGACGTACCGTCACCATCGAGCACACTGACGACATCCTGCTGGTACGCATCGACGTCCATCTCATCATGCAGGTGCTTACGAATCTCATCATGAACGCCTTCAAATACACGCCCGAGGACTCGACTGTCACCATCAGCGCACGTCGCGAGGGTGCGTTCGTCGTGGTGGACGTCGCAGACGATGGGCCGGGTGTGGCAGACTGCGACAAGCCTCATATCTTTGAGCGCTTCTTCACCTCACGCAATACGCGGCCCGTGGATTCGCGTCGAAGCATCGGCCTTGGGCTGTCGCTCTGCCGCTCCATCGTGGAGGCGCATGGCGGCGTCATCGAAGCTCGCGACAACCACCCCCATGGGGCCGTCTTCCGTTTTACCCTGCCCGCCGAGGAGATCGAGATTCATGAATAATGCCGCTAAGCCACGCATCCTCCTGGTCGAAGATGACCTGACCGTTCAAAACCTCGTTTCGACCGCGCTTGACCTCCACGGCTATGTCGTGAGCAAGGTTTGCAACGGCCAGGCCGCCATCATGGATGCGGTGTCGCACGGCCCCAGCCTCATCATGCTCGACCTCGGCCTTCCCGACATTGACGGTATCGAGGTCATCACGAAGATCCGAAGCTGGTCGGCAGTCCCCATTATCGTCATTTCGGCGCGCACCGAAGATTCCGACAAGATTGCAGCACTTGACGCAGGGGCAGACGACTACCTCACCAAGCCCTTTTCTGTGGATGAGTTGCTCGCGCGCGTCCGTGCGAATTTGAGGCGCTCCTCGATGGCGTCAAGCGAATCGACAGAAGCGAGCACGTTCGACAACGGTCCGCTGCATATCGACTACGCCGCGGGATACGCGACGAAAGACGGACGCGAGCTCTCGCTCACCCCAACCGAGTACAAATTGCTCGTCCTTCTGGCGAAAAACGTCGACAAGGTGCTCACCCACACCTTCATCACCCGCGAGATATGGGGCACGAGCTGGGACAGCGATCTGGCGAGCCTGCGCGTGTTCATGCGCACCCTGCGCAAGAAGATCGAGGCAGACCCCTCTCACCCCAAGATGATTCAGACGCACATGGGTGTCGGGTACCGCATGCAGCGTCTCTAGCCCACCCCACAAAAAAGTTGCGGTGGAATACGGAGTAGATAAGGCCTTTGACGGCCAAAACAGTCTGTATTTCACCGCAACTGATGGGCGGGATGGAGTTAGAGGCCCAGGTAGTTGGTCATGCCTTCGACGGCGAGATTGGCGCTCGCTACGGCATGGACCACGGTGAGCGGGCCGTTGACCACATAGTTAGCGATACCCAAAAATACTCTTCAACTCGCCACACTCTCCCCCAAATGTGCAAAGCGCCCCGCGAACGGATGCTCGCGAGGCGCTTGGGTGCCTGGACCTTTATTTGATACCGCGGCCCAAGTCTTCGGCGATTTTGTCTACGCCCTTAAGTGCGGCGCAGGTCTTTTTGTTGGAGCAATGCCCCGTACAAACGCCACCCTGGGCGCAGTCGGCGCAGGTGCCCTTTCGGTAGATGCGCACGCACACGGCGACAAACGCAATGCCGATAACAGCCAACACAACAATATCGATAGGTGCCATAGTAAGCCTCCTCTAGTTAACCACCACTTACTTTACCCCATCTTCCACCTGCCAAAAAGGGACAGGTTTGTTTTGGTCGGTTTTATCTGCGGAAACGCCACATCTTACTTCTGGAGCAAAGCAATCTGTCCCCCATTGCACCAAAAAGCCCGAGTGTCGCTGGGACACCCGGGCTCGTGGAAAGGGGCTAATCCTTATTCGGACTTAAGCGGAAACTGCGGCGGAAGCAGTATTGGTCTCGTCCTCGTCGGTCCACGCGTGCTTGGGCATGGGGCGGAAGATCTGGAAGAGCATCGCAACCAGCAGAACGATGGCCACAACCGTCCAAATACCAAACCGGCCAAGGACAAGCAGGTTGTAGAACTGGTTGATGAACAGGCCGATCACCCAAGCGAAGGCGCACTCATAGCCGATGGCAATCGCGGTCCACTTGCCGGAGTCCATCTGGTTGCGGATAGTACCCATGGCGGCAAAGCACGGGGCGCACAGCAGGTTGAAGGCACCGAAGGCCACGCAGGCGCCCATGGTCGGGAACATGCCGGCGAACGCGGTCCATAGGCTCGGGTCGGTCTCGGCGGCGTCGGCCACGGACAGCAGCGAGCCGGCGGTGGCGACGACGTTCTCCTTGGCGACAAGGCCCGAGACAGTCAGCGCGGTTGCCTGCCAGGTGCTAAAGCCGAGCGGGGCGAAAATCCAAGCGACCAGGTTGCCGAGCATGGCAAGCACGGAGTAGTCCATGAACTCCTCGGGGATGCCCTCCATAGCAGGCAGGAAGCCAAACGTGCCGTTGTAGCTACCAAAGTTGGACAGGAACCAAACAACGACGGTGGACGCGAAGATGACCGTGCCGGCCTTCTTGATAAAGGCCCAGCAGCGCTCCCACACGTGCAGCGCCCAAGAGCGGATCGCCGGGAAGTGGTAGGCGGGAAGCTCCATGACGAACGGCGTCGGGCGACCGGCGAAGAGCTTGGTTTTCTTGAGCATGAGGCCCGAGGCGATGACGGCAAAGACGCCCAGGAAGTAGAAGAGCGGGCTGATCCATGCGGCCGTGGTGGAAGAATCGCCGATGATGGAACCCATGAGCAGGGCAATGATCGGCAGCTTGGCGCCACAGGGGATGAACGTAGTGGTCATGACCGTCATGCGACGGTCCTTCTCGTTCTCGATGGTCTTGGTGGCCATGACGCCGGGGACGCCGCAGCCCGAGGACACGAGCATGGGGATGAAGGACTTACCGGACAGGCCAAACCGGCGGAACACGCGGTCCATGATAAAGGCGACGCGGGCCATATAGCCGCAGTCCTCCAGGAAGGACAGCATGACGAACAGCAGGAACATCTGCGGGACGAAGCCGAAGATGGCGCCCAGGCCGCCGACGATGCCGTCGCAGACCAGCGAATCGACCAGGCCACCGTCCTCGGTGCCGCCCGCCACAAGGGCGTCGTGGACCACGGTGGTGATACCCGGGACATAGGGGCCGTACTGCGCCGGGTCGATCGAGTCGGCGGCGTCACCCGCAGCCTCGACAGCTGCGTCGTAGGCGTCGCGGCCCTGGCCGAGCACATACCAACCGTCGGTGCCAAAGAGCTGGTCGTTGGTGAAGTCGGTTACCGTGCCGCCCAGGGTGGAAACGGCGATGTAGTACACGCAGAACATGATGACCACAAAGATCGGCAGACCCAGGATACGGTTGGTAACCACGCGGTCGATCTTCTCGGAAGTGCTCATCTTGGCCGGAGCCTTGGTGAGGCACTCGTCAATGATGTGGGCAATCACGCTGTAACGCTCGCCGGTGATAATGGACTCGGCGTCGTCGTCGCAGTCCTGTTCGCACTGGGCGACCAGCTGCTCCACGCGAGCGGCCTTCTCCTTGGTGAGGTTGATGAGCTTGCAGGCGTCCGCGTCGCGCTCGAACAGCTTGACGGCGTAGTAGCGACGCTTGTTGGCGGGAACGCTCGCCGGCAGATTGTTCTCGATGTGGTCCAGAACGTCCTCAATGGAGGAATCGAACTTGTGCTCCGGCACCTGGCCCTTGGAAGCAGCGGACTTTTTGACCTGCTCGAATAGCTCCGTGATGCCCTTGTTCTTAAGAGCGGAGATCATCATGACCGGGCAGCCGAGCTTCTTGGAGAGCTTGTCCGTGTCGATCTTGTCGCCGTTCTTCTCGACCAAGTCGGCCATGTTGAGGGCAACGACCACGGGCAGGCCGGTCTCGATAACCTGAAGCGCCAGGTACAGGTTGCGCTCGAGGTTGGTAGCGTCGACCACCTGGACGACGACATCAGGCTCGCCGCTCATGAGGTAATCGCGCGAGCACTGCTCCTCGGGGCTGTAGGGGGAAAGCGAGTAGATGCCAGGGAGGTCCGTGATGGTAACGTTCTTGTCGCTCAGGAGCTTGGCTTCCTTTTTCTCAACCGTGACGCCGGGCCAGTTGCCAACGTAGCCGTTGGCGCCGGTGATCAGGTTGAAAAGCGTGGTCTTGCCGCAGTTGGGGTTACCCGCCAGCGCGACATGGATCTGAGAGTCCGCCATTCAATCCTTCTTCCTTGTGTGCCTGCGCTGCTTTCTCCGCGCAGGCTGGATAATGTGCTTTAAAGTTGTAGCATTAAGTTAGAAAAACCTAACTTTATCTGCAGAAATATACGTCGCGAGTCCTTACTGAACCTCGACGACGGCGGCCTCCTCCTTGCGGATGGAAAGCTCGTAGCCGCGCACGTTGATCTCGACCGGATCACCGAGCGGTGCAACTTTCACGACCTTGAACGAAGTGCCCTTGATGAGCCCCAGGTCCATAAGGTGACGGCGAAGCGCACCCTCACCGTGAAGCTTGACGATGGTAGAGCTCTCGCCCACCTTAACGTCACCCAACGTCTTCATCCTCTTGTCCCCCTTTCAGTTTTTATGAAATGCTGCGGACTAACCGACGGTCATGATGTGCATGGCAACCTTGGAATCGATGCCAAAGCGTGCGCCCAGCACCGTGACGATGATATTGGCGCCACTCGAGCTCACCACGTGGATTTCGTTGCCCTCGACAAAGCCGAGGTCCTTGAGGTGGTGCTTCATGTCCTCATTGCCCTTTACACGAGACACGCGCACGGTTTCGCCCGCTTTTACCATCGAAAGCGGCATGGCCGGCATCTGCGGTCCGCAAGACATGAGTGGCTCCTAACGTCAGTTCGTCCTCAACATCGACGCGATAAAAGTTAACCACGTCTATGTTCGCTTTAGTAAACTAGCACGTGGTTAACTTTTTGGAAAGGGTCCCTATTCAGATTTCGAAAAAGTTTCCTATATGAAACAAAAAGGCGCGGCAAAGAGCTGTCCTTTGCCGCGCCCTGTCATGCTTAGAGCGAGAGGTTTCTGATCGACGTAACGCAGGAAGCCTCGTCTACGCCCGAAACGCGAAAGATGATGTCCTCGCCGCACTCGCCGTAGAGAGCCATGAGGCCCATGACATCGCGACCGTCGGTATGGCGGTCGCCGATGCTGACCGACACGTCGCTACGGTGCTTGGCAATGATGTCATAGAGCAGCGCAACCGGGCGGGCGTGTAGTCCCAACGGATCTTTAATCGTCTTTGTAAACTCGACCATGTCCCCTCCCACGACATCACACATTCGGCCGGCAAACCCAGCCACGTGGTAGTTATTGTAGCGTTAGATGCTTATCGAGGGCCCCTCCGGATACCCCGTGGTCAAAAAGTGGCAAATATGAGTACTGTCACAAATTTAGTAGCAGCAAAATCGAGAGCAAATTGCCTAGCTTGAGCGATTCGAAGAGGTTGAAAGCCGTCAAACGCCCTTTAAAGGGAGTTAGATAAATCGATTTTGAGCCCATTTTCGCTCAGAGCAGGCCGAAAAATATGGCACTTCTTTTGCAACAGTACTCATATTTGGCATTTTTTGACCACGGGGGCCAAAACCATGCCCCAAAACACAAAAGGAGGGGCCTCGTAAGGCCCCTCCTTAGGAAAGGGAATCGATTTATTCCACAGCCGTAGATTAATCCTAGCCGCTACTCCATCATATCGAGGACGGAAGGGCGAAGCTCGTTCTCGGCGGCCTCGGGATCGGTCTCGCGCAGGCGGTTGATGTAGCGGTTGTACCACATCACGGCAAGGCCCAAGAAGACAACCACGCCGCCAACGTTGTAGACCAGCGTCAGCCACAGCGGCTGATCGAGCGGAATGGTGCCGCAGATAAGCACGAAGCAGAAGACCACAAGCAGGAATGCGGCAACGACCAGGCCAAAGCGGCGCGAACCCATGCGGAAGCCACGGGGAGCGGCGTCAAAGTTCTTGCGCAGCATAAAGTAGGCAAGCAAAATCAGCAGCGGTGGGAGCAGAGCGGTGGCAGCAGTCATGTTGGTAACGATCATGAGCAGGTCGTCGAGGTTACCGGAGCCCAGGGCCGGAATGATCAGGATGGGGACGACGATGGCGAACTGCAGCCAAGCAGCGCGGGCAGGAATGCCATGCTCGTTGAGCTCGACGATCTTGCTACCAAAGACGCCCTTGGGGATCTCGGTGAAGAAAACCTTGATGGGAGCAGAGGTCCACATCATGAGGGAGCCCAGCGTGGCGGCGAGAAGGATCAAGCCGATGGCGCGCGTAGACACTTCCATGGGAATGCCAAAGTGGGCAAAGACAGCGCCGAATACGTCGAAGATACCGGTGGAGATGGCAACGCCGCCCTCGGGGATGAACAGGTTAACCAGCAGCGAAGCGCCTGCATACAGAAGGCCGATGGTCAGGCCGGCGATAACGACGGTGCGCACGAAGGCCTTGACGCCACCCTTAAGGTCGTTAAGGAACACGCCGACAGACTCAGCGCCGCCAACGCCCTGGATGATCCAGGCAAGCGTACCGAAGAAGCCCCACGCAGTTGCGAAGTTGCTCATGTCGGGAGCCATGTTAGCGGGAGTAGGAGCCGTAGCGAACTCAACGCCGCCAAAGGCAGCAGCCAGGGACAGCAGGATGAACACGGCGGTCAGGCCGAGAGCCGCGGTCGAACCGAAGGAGGAAATGGAGCCGATCCACTTAGCGCCCTTGGTCGAAACCCACGTGGCGATAGCAAAGACGACGATCTCGATAATGGTGATCCACAGCTGCGAAAGCTCGGCGTTGGCACCAAAGAACACGTAGCTCGCGTAGATGATGACGTTGGGCAGGACGGACGCAAAGAAGAACAGGTTAACGAACCAGTAGCTAAATGCCGTCAGGAACGCCCAGCGACCACCCATCGAGGTCTTAACCCATGCGTACACGCCAGACTCGGAGTCCTTGTTGAGGCCGACGAACTCGGCGGTAACCAGGGTATAGGGGACAAAGTACAAAAGCGTGGCGAAGAAGAACGACGGCGCAGCTGCCAAGCCGATGGCCGCGTTGTTGTTGATGATGTTCTTGATACCGAACACGGCGGCGACCGTCATGCCCAGCAGAGCGAACGAACCAATCGTTCCTCGTTTTTCAGAGCTCATAAGCCCTCCCAATCATCTGTTAAATGTCATCTAAAACCGTCCGAGCTGCAAGTGCAAACACGGACGGCGCACCTGCTAAGGGGAATGGGGAAAAGGGAGTCAACAAAGCCATCCCCCTTAACGGCGCGAAGCAAACGTCCAGGCGGACGAATACTACTTGTTGGGGAAGGAATAACCTTCGACTGTCACGTGCAGCACCACGACGCGGGGATCCGCGGCATCGGCCACGACACGGTAGGCCTCGTCAATTTCGACGACGGCAACGCCGCCGGTGGGAATCGTCACGGTCTCCCCCGTACCCTCAAAGCGCTCGCGATCATCGATATCGCTGTAGGCGCGCGTACAGGTAAGATCGGCCTTGGAAGCCACCTCAACGGTCAGATTGCCGTCGAGCGGGGCGAGCACGGCATGGTAGCGACGGTGACCGACCAGATCGGCAGTAGCCGCCTCGTGGGCGTTCACCCACCAATACACCAGCGAGTCGCCGATAGAGTACGCCACATCGTGCTGCAGTTCAGAAACGCCGTCGAGTGCCTGACCGGTACGCATCCACTTCTTGACGGACTTCATCTGGGCGTCGAAATCGGCACGCGAGTTAAAGATATGCATGACTTATGCCTCCTTAATGGGTGCCAGCGCCTGAGCCAGATCGGCAGACGTCAGCGGTCGCAGGGACACCTCAAAGCTGAAGCTCTCAAAACGGGTGCGATAGGAATCGAGCACCTCGGAACCCCAAGAGTTCGAGCCAAGGCCGAGCAGCTGGTCGTTGATGTTGACCGTAACCGTGTCGCCCGGGACAAGATCGTAGACATGCTTGGCATTATCGATAGCCTCGCAGCTATAGGGCCATGCGGAGAACGAGAACGGATTGGAAGCGGCGTCGCTCGGACGCGTCACGACCAGACCGTCACCGTGGCTGGAGCGCAGGGCGACCCAGCGGGTACCCTCGCGGTTGGCGCAGTCCTGGGGCATAACGTAGGGCGTGAACATGTCGTCGACCGTAGTGCGGTAATGACCGACCGGGTTGGCGCGCAGCGAGTCCGGATAGTTCTCGCCCGGGCCGTGGCCATACCACTCGACGGCACGATCACAACCGGGGACCTCGAAGGAGATGCCGATGCGCGGGATAATGTCCGAATAGTCGCCGTAGGGCTCGCCGGAAACCTTGAGGTCGACGCGGCCACTCGGAAGCACGGTATAGACGAGCTCGACGCGCATGCCGAACGCGCGGACGGGAGGAGCGATACGCTGGCTCACGGTAACGACAACCGCATTGTCGTCCTGCTTCCAAGAAACATTGCGGGTAGACGTCTGCATCACATCGATGAAGTTATCCTTCCACAGGGAGTCGTACTCCTGGGCGTGGTTATCGACGAGCGGATGCCAAAAACCAACCTGGGGACCGGAGGTCATGACGTCGCGACCGGATGCCTTCCACTCGCTCACGGTACCGTTGACCTTGCTGAAGGTCAGCTCGCCGTTGAGGGAGCGAATACGAATCTCCTGCTCGGTCTCCTCGACCGTAAGCTCAGGACGAGTGGGGGCGGCAATTGCCGGCGCCGGATGGTTTGCGATGGCAAACTGGCTTGCACCCAGTTGGAACATCGGCTCGCACCAGGCGTGAGCCGCCATGGTGTAGGCGTGCACGGTCAGCAGGGTCTCGCCCACTGCGGCCTCGCGAATCACCAGCGGAAGCTGGACGGACTCGCCGGGGGCAACCGCACCGGGCATGAGCGTCTTGCGGCAGACCACGTCGCCGTCCACCAGGGTCTCCGCCGACAGGCAGACATCCTCGAGGGTGGTAAACCAACGCTTGTTGGTGACGGTCAGCTCGCCCGCCTCGGCATCGTAGGCCATGCGAACCGGGCAGATGACCTGGCCGTACTCGGTAAGGCCCGGGCTCGGCTGCTGCCAGGGGAACACCATGCCGTCGATGCAGAAGTTGCTGTTGTTGGGGTAATCGCCGTTGTCGCCGCCATACATGTCGTAGGCAACGCCGTCCTCGGTCACAGCAGCCAAACCGTGGTCGCACCATTCCCAAATAAACTGGCCTTGGATGCAATCCCAGCGATCGAAGACCTCCTGGTACTCGGACAGGCCTCCGGGACCATTACCCATGGAGTGGCCGTACTCGCAGTTGATGCGCGGCTTGGGGAACGGATGCTCGCCAAAGTCGTTCATCTGCGACACGCGGGAGTACATGGTGGAAATGACGTCGACGGTATCGGCGTTGCGATCCTCCTCGTAGTGGACCGGACGACCGTCGAGCTCGTGAGCTTTGGCGTACATCGCGCGGATGTTGCAGCCATAGCCGCTCTCGTTGCCCATCGACCACATGATGATGCACGCGTGGTTGCGTTCCTGCATCACCAGGCGCTCAACACGGTCAACGTAAGCCGGCTCCCAGGCAGGGTCGTCGGTGACCAGGGCGATATTGCCGATATTCTCGAAGCCGTGGCTCTCCATATCGGTCTCGGCGACCAGCATGATGCCGTACTCGTCGCACAGCTCGTAGAAGCGCGGATCGTTGGCGTAGTGGGACGTGCGCACCGCGTTGATGTTGTGCTGCTTCATGAGCTCCAGGTCGCGGCGCATGCGCTCGAGACCCACGGCGCGGCCCTTGTGATCGTCGTGGTCGTGGCGGTTGACGCCATGCATCTTAAAGTAGGTGCCGTTGAGGTAGATATGATTGCCCTCGACCGTCACCTCGGCAAGGCCTTGGCGATGCGGAACGTACTCGCTGACCTCGTCGCCGTCGTAGACCTCAAGCGTAAGGTCATAGAGGAAGGGGTCCTCGGGGTTCCAGAAGTGGGCATCGGCAACGCTGCACTCGGCATGGCCGTCGACGCACTCGCCCGTAGCGACCACATTCTGGCCATCGCTGAGCGTATACACGACGCGACTTGCGCCCTCGGCAACCGTATCGAGCGTGATCAGAGCGGCATCGCCCTCGCGGTGCGTGCGGAACCTAAAGTCGACCAGATGCGCGGCGGGACGCTGCATGAGGTACACATCGCGGAAGATGCCCGATGCCCACCACATGTCCTGGTCCTCGATGTAGCTACCATCGCTGTACTGCAGAACCTTGACCGCAAACAGGTTGTCGCCCTCGACGAGCGCGTCGGTCACGTCAAACTCGGCGGACAGGCGCGAACCCTTGGTCATGCCGATAAACTTGCCGTTGACATACAGCTCGCCGTAGCTCTCGATACCGTCGAAGCGAATAATCTCGCGAGCGCCGGCAGGCACGGCGGGAAGTTTGACGATGCGCTGGTAGACGCCCGTAGGGTCGTCGGAGGGAACGAACGGCTGATCCACCGGGAACGGAAAACCCTCGTCGGTGTAGGCAAGGTTGCCATAGCCGTCTACCTGCCACAGGTGCGGAACCTCCACGTGATCCCACTCGGGCTTGTACGTGCAAAGTGCTTCGTTGGAGACGGCCGCGGGGCCCTCAAAAAGGCGGAACTGCCACGAGCCGGACAGCTGGACAAATCCGCGCGACAGCTCGCGGCTGTACGTAGCGGCGAGATCGGCGGCCTCATAACCCATAAAGTACGCATGGGGTGCCAGGCGGTTCCTGTGGGTGAGCGCTTGGTTTTCCCAATCGTTAATGGCGTCCATGGTGATGCTCCTTCGTCATCGTAGTGCTTCTTTGTGCAACCGGTTGTCCTTATCTTACGGGCGGTACAAAAATCTGTGCAACCGGTTGTCCGCCGAACGGTCGATTTTGTCGGATTAACGGTGCAACCGGTTGTACAACCACGACACTTATGTCACCCTGAGTATCGAAACTCAGCGCAAAACAGCATTCCCAGGCGGCTGACAACGGCCGCGCCCATCTATGCCCCACCCGTGCAAGCCATGTTCAACAGCAGCTTGAACGTGAAATGCCACCAGTGGCCGGATATCATGAACGCTGTTCAGGCGCACTATAGTAAGCTGTATCCGCACCAGCCCGTATCAATGACAACATCGACCGCATTTTCCAGGAGACGCCATGACCCAACCAGTTCGCACCGCACCTACGCTTGCCGAGGTTGCCGCAGCTGCCGGCGTGTCGCGCTCCACGGCATCGCGCGCCCTCAACGATTCGCCCCGCATTAGCGAGGAAACCAAAAAGCGCGTCCGCGCAGCGGCCAAGGAAGTCAATTTTGTCCCCAACGCTCGTGGCCGAGCGCTCGCTGTCGGACGCACGGAAATCATCGCCGTGCTCGTGACCGAGCCCCTGAGTGAACTCTTCAGCGACCCCACCTATAGCGAGTTTTTGAGCGGCATTACCGAAGAACTGTCGGAGTCATCCTATCTGCCCGTTATCTTGCAGGCGTCTTCTACGCATGAGCGCAACCGCGCACGCGAGCACTTTGAGCGCCGCTCGTTCGACGCCGTAATCAACGTCTCCCCCTACAAGGGCAGCGAACTGCTCGAGGTACTGCGCGAGCTGGGCGTGCCCACCGTGTTGTGCGGCCAGCTCGAGGGTCACCCCTATCGCGATGTGTTCTCGACGGTCTACTCTGACGACGAAGAGGGCGGACGCTTTGCGGCACTCGCCATGAAGGAGCGCGGGCGCAAAGATATCGTCGCCGTGTTGGGACCGCAAGACAACCCCGCTGTTGTCGACCGCCTGCGCGGCTACCGCGCCGTCTTGGGCGAAGACCTCCCAGACGCAAACGTTATCTATACCGGCTGGAACAGCGGAGACGGCTATCAGGCCATGCACCAGATCCTCGCGCGCGAGATTGCTTTCGATGGCGTGCTCTGCGGATCGGACCGTATCGCGGCTGGCGTCATCACCGCACTCAACGAGGCAGGCCTATCCGTTCCGGCGGACGTTTCTGTCGTCGGCTTCGACGATCACGAGATTGCGGCGCGCTGCGTCCCCGCACTCACGACCGTCCGCCAGCCCCTGCGCGAAGAAGGCCACATGGCCGCCAACATTGCGCTCGACATGATCAAGGGCGCCGAGCCCACCACCTCCGTGATGCACATGCAGCTCGTTCAGAGAGACTCGCTGTAGGAAACTGGGCCGGGCTTTTCGCCAGACAGTTGTTGCGGAAAGCCTGCCCCGTTTTGAGCGCTCATTCTGGGGCACAGTTTCCGTTAGACCGCTCAAGCGGAAACTGTGCCCCATTATTTTGCCGAATTCTGGGTCGCGCTTTCCCAGAGGACCCCCTTTGGGAAAGCGCGACCCGTTCTGGACGCAGATTCCGGGACGCACTTTCCGCAACGCCCGGTCATCCCATGCCCTCACAATCTCGACGTATAAAAAACGAGGGAAGGCACGTGTCCTTCCCTCGTTACGGGCAATATGTAGCCGCTTGCCTACATCAGGCGCAGGCTGACGTCCTTGAGCTGGGCGCCGGAAACGGCACTCGGGGCGCCCGACATGAGGTCGGAGCCGCTGGCCGTCTTGGGGAACGCCATGACGTCGCGGATGGAGTCGGAGCCGGTGAGCAGCATGCACACGCGGTCCAGGCCCAGGGCGAAGCCGCCCATCGGGGGCGCACCAAACTTGAGAGCCTCCATGAGGAAGCCGAACTGCGACTCGGCGCGCTCCTCGGTAAAGCCCAGGAGCTTGAGCATGGACATCTGCATTTCGGCGTTGTGGATACGCATACCGCCGCCGCCGGCCTCAAAGCCGTCCATGACAAAGTCGTAGGTGCAGGAACCGGCTGCCAGCGGGTCGGCCTCGATCTTGGCGATGTCGGTCTCGGTCGGCAGGGTGAAGGGCTGGTGCTCGGCAGCGTAAGCCTTGCGGTCCTCGTCCCAGTGGAACAGCGGGAAGTTGACGACCCACAAGAAGTCGTGGCCCTCGCGCTTGATCTCGAGCGCGTTAGCCATGTGGGAACGCATGCCGCCCAGGATCTCGTCGGAGAGCAGGCGCGGGCCGGCGGCGAACATCACAAGGTCGCCGGGCTCGACGTCCATGCGCTCGCGCAGGGCAGCCATCTCCTCGTCCGAGAAGAACTTGACGATGGGGCTGTTGATGGAGCCGTCCTCGCGGAAGGCGATCCAGGCAAGGCCCTTGGCGCCAAACGTGGAAGCCACGCCGGCAAGCTTATCGATCTTGGCGCGAGCCCAGGCACCGGCGCCCTTGGCGTTGATGGCCTTGACGACAGAGCCCTCCTCGTTCGCGGCAGTCGCAAAGACCTTGAACTTGGAGTTGGCGAAGATGTCGGTCAGGTCGACCAAGTGCATGCCATAGCGGGTATCGGGCTTGTCGGAGCCATAGGTGTCCATGGCCTCCCAGTAGTTCATGCGACGCAGCGGCGTGGGCATCTCGACACCCATGCGGCCGAAGGCATCGGCAAGAACCTCTTCGAGCGCGCTCATAACGTCGTTCTGGTCCACGAAGGACATCTCGATATCGACCTGGGTGAACTCGGGCTGACGGTCGGCACGCAAGTCCTCGTCGCGGAAGCACTTGGCAACCTGATAGTAGCGCTCGACGCCACCGACCATAAGCAGCTGCTTCAGGAGCTGCGGGGACTGCGGCAGGGCGTAGAAGTTGCCCGGCTGGATGCGGCTGGGGACGATGAAGTCGCGGGCGCCCTCGGGCGTGGACTTGAACAGGGAGGGCGTCTCGACCTCCATGAACTCACGGTTGTGCAGCGCCTCGCGAATGGCAAAGGTAAAGTCGGAGCGCAGCTTGAGGTTGGCCATCATCTCGGGACGACGAAGGTCCAGATAGCGATAGCGCAGGCGGGTGTCCTCGCTGGTCTCGATGCCGTCCTCGATCTGGAACGGCGGGGTGACGGACGTGTTGAGCACCTCGGCGTGGTCGGTCAGGACCTCGATCTCGCCAGTCGCGAGCTTGGTGTTGGTGGTCTCCTCGCCACGGGCGCGCACGACGCCGTGAATCTTGATGGGCCACTCGGGACGCATGGTCTCGGCGATCTTAAAGGCGTCGCCGTCGGAGTGCTCGGGGTCGAAGGTGAGCTGCGTGATGCCCTCACGGTCGCGAAGGTCGCAGAAGATAAGGCCGCCGTGGTCGCGGCGACGGCTCACCCAACCGGTGAGGGTGACCTCTTCGCCCACGTTCTCGAAGCGAAGCTCGCCGCAGGTACGGGTGTGCATGGAATGCTCATCGATGGGACGGGTCTGGCTCATACCAGTGATCCTCCTTTATGGATCTGTGCCGCCCCGTGTCGTTCCGGGCGGCGTCGTACAGATTTGCCCAGCCTGCGTAAACCGCGCAGCCAGACATGGCGTTCTATCTTATCGCACTCGCGTCGATGTGCCGCGAAAAAGTGGCTCCTGCCCAAAGACTTGACGGAGACGAAACAATTGACGCGCCGTGACACCCGCCCGCGCTCGTCACGTGCGACAATGTGCCCCAATACAACTGCACTTGGAAAGGCCCGCCATGACTGCACGCCTCATCGTTATGGATATCGACTCCACGCTCATCAACCAGGAGGTCATCGACCTGTTGGGCGAGGAAGCCGGCGTGGGCAAGCAAGTGGCGCAGATCACCGAGCGCGCCATGCGCGGCGAGCTTGACTTTAAGCAAGCGCTCGAGGAGCGCGTGGGGCTGCTTGCCGGCTTGGACGAGAGCGTGTTCGAGCGCACCTTTGAGCGCGTGACGTTTACCCCCGGCGCGCTGGAGCTTGTGCGCTCGGCGCACAGCAAGGGCTGGAAGGTCGGCGTCGTAAGTGGCGGCTTCCACGAGGTTGCCGACAAGATCGTGGCCGCCGCGGGAATCGACTTTTGCCTGGCCAACCGTCTGGAGGTCGTAGGCGGCAAGCTCACCGGTAAGTTGGCTGCCGACATTGTGACCAAGGAGTCCAAGCTCATCCAGCTGCTGGACTGGGCAGTTGAGTGCGGCGTCGACATGGCCCACACCGTCGCGATCGGCGACGGTGCCAACGACATCCCCATGATTCAGGCCGCGGGCACGGGCATCGCGTTTTGTGCCAAGCCCAAGACGCGCGAGGCCGCCCCGTTTGCCATCGACGAGCGCAATCTGATGCTCGCCATGGACATCATCCTGCGTGACTAGTCGATCCGTCTAACAATTGAATCAGTCTGTCCTATAGTTTCCGAACAATTTTGTCTTAATGTTCGGAAACATACCCTTTGAGTGCTAGACTTTGCGCCGTCGAAGGGAACATATATGGATAAGCGAGATCTTGAGCAGTTACTGAGCGATGTTGCCGGCGGGGCAGTCACCCCGGCCGTCGCCCTCACGCGCATCCAGACGGCTCCGACCGCCGATTTGGGCTTTGCGCAGCTCGATCTTTCGCGCGGGGTGCGCCAGGGAGCCGGCGAGGTTGTCTACGGTGCCGGTAAAACCGCCGATCAGATTGCCGCCATTATCAAAGCGCTGCGCGATGCCGGCCAGGAGCGCATCCTGGTCACGCGCCTGGACGCCAAAAAGGCCGCCCGCACCTCGGAGCTTCTCGGCAACGGCATCGACCTGGGATATGTCCCGGACGCGCAGCTCGCCCTCGTGGGCGGCAAGCCCTCCCCTACCGGCAACGGACGCATCGTTGTCGCCTGCGCCGGCACGAGCGACCTGCCCGTCGCCGAGGAAGCCGCGTTGACGGCCGAGTTCTATGGCAACGAAGTCGATCGCCTTTACGACGTGGGCGTCGCCGGGCTGCACCGCCTGCTTGCGCATGCCGAGGAACTTGCCCAGGCGCAGGTGGTCATCGCCATCGCCGGCATGGAAGGCGCCCTGGCGAGCGTCATCGGCGGCCTGGTGAGTTGCCCGGTCATCGCCGTTCCCACCAGCGTGGGCTACGGCGCGAACTTTGGTGGCGTGGCCGCGCTGCTCGCCATGCTCAACTCCTGCGCCAGCGGCGTCTCGGTCGTCAATATCGACAACGGCTTTGGTGCCGCCTACCAGGCAAGTCTTATCAATCATCTGAGCGCCGGCACGCCCTGCGCCCGCTAAGGAGCATCCCATGTCCAACCATCAGCACACGCTTATCATCGACGGCACCTCGGGCATCAGCGGCGATATGACCGTTGCGGCCCTGCTCGACCTGGATGCCAGTGAGGAGCAGCTGCGCGAACAGCTCGCCACGCTGCCGGTCGATGGCTTTTCGATCGCCGTCACGCGCGTAAACAAGCACGGCATCGACGCCTGCGACTTTGACGTTCAGCTGGCAGAGGAGCTCGAGAACCACGACCACGATATGGCCTGGCTCTACGGCAACGAAGCAGCTGTCGAGCATATGCATGAGCATGAGCACCACCATCATCATGACCATGACGAGCATGAGCACGAGCACACACACGACCATGACCATGAGATCCACGGCCATGGCCACGAGGGGCATCATCACGCCCACCACCATCACCACCGGTCTTTGGCGGACGTCACCGCCATTATCGATGGCTCGCAGCTAAGCGATGGCGCCAAGCGTCGCGCCCTCGCCATCTTTACCGCACTCGCCGCTGCCGAGGCCAAGGCTCACGGCAAAACGCCCGAGACCGTCATGTTCCACGAGGTGGGCGCCATCGACTCCATCGTCGACGTCTGCTCTGTCGCCATCTGCCTCGATGACCTGGGCATTGAGGACATCGTGGTCGAGTCGCTCTCCGAGGGCCACGGAACCATCCGCTGTGCACACGGCCTCATGCCCATTCCCGTCCCCGCTGTCGTCAACCTGTGCCAGGCGGGCAATATCGCTCTCACGCCTGCACCGGTCGCTGGCGAGCTCGTAACGCCCACAGGCGCCGCCATCGTCACCGCCCTGCGTACGTCCGACCAACTGCCCTCACGCTACCGCATCGAAGCTGTCGGCTACGGCGCCGGCAAACGCCCCTACGAGGGTTGCTCCGGCACGCTCCGCTGCCTGCTCGTTCACGCGGACGCATAGCCATGGATGCCCGCAAGGCAAAAAGCCGCGCCGCCATCGTTGCGGCGTTCTCCGAGCTCCTGCGCGAGGAAGATTACGGCAAGATCACCGTCGGCGACATCATCGCTCGCGCTCACGTAGGCCGCGCGACATTCTACGGTCTCTTTAAGAGCAAAGACGACCTACTGTCCGAACTCGTGAGCGACATCTGCACCCACGCTCTTGACGACGATGGCACACCGCTCGACGACCCACTCGTGCAGGTCGAGCATATCCTCAACAATCTCTGGGAACGCCGCCAGGGCGTTCGAGCCCTCGTAGCCGGCGCCGGCTCACGCGTCTTCGCCGACTGTCTCCGCAAGACCATCATGTCGCGCGCAGCCGAAACCGTCCCCGTCGACCCCGCAGGCCCCGCCGGCACCATGGACCGCAGTTTCCTACTACACCACATAGCCTCAAGCTTCGTAGGAATGGTCCAATGGTGGGCCTGGCATAACTTCCAAGCCCCAAAAGAGGACGTAGCCAAAGACTACCTATCAGCCATAAAACCCCTCTTCAACTAAGTAAGAAGCTCATCCCAAAGCACCGCCCCACGCCAAGGCGCCACGCATCCCAAAGTGTCACTCGCACCTCAAAGCGCCTAACAACAAAGTGCCCACCACATCCAAATTCAGATATATATGTTGGTTGCTTGTTCGAACGCAACTGGATTCCCGCAGGGTCCGGCATAGGTTAACTTTCCGCCGCATTCCGCAGGACGCAAAAAGCTCCCGCCGCACGAAGTGCGCAGCGGGAGCTTCTTGCATGTCCGAGGACGCGGCGGAAAGTTAACCTATGCCGGACCCGGACGTTATATCAATTGCCTTGGACTAGAACATGCCCAAGAAACCATGCACAAACAACGCAGCCACGATGGCACCGACAAACGGCGCGATGCCAGGAACAAGCAGACCATACTTCCAGTTGTTGTCAGCCTTGTTCTTAATCGGCAGCACCTGATAAGCAAGGCGGGGACCAAGGTCACGTGCCTGGTTCATAGCGAAGCCGGTGATGCCGCCCATGCCCATGCCAACGGCCCAGACAATCAGGCCGACGCAGATGGCGAGCATCAAAACGTCCTCACCAGCACGGCTAGCAGCAGCAAGGATGGCGCTAATGAACACAAAGGTGCAGATTGCCTCGCAGAAGAAGTTGCGGGCATAGTTCGTACCCTCGGTGGTGGGGTTGGTCGAGAAGATGTTGCGCTGGGCAATGGGATCGACGACACCCTCGGAAGCCTTGAACTCATCGGCATACATAAACCAAGCGATCACGGCACCCACAAAGCCGCCGAGCATATCGGCAAGCATGAAGGGGATGCAGTTGCCCCACGGCACCAGACCGACGATGCACTGGGCAAGCACCATAGCGGGGTTCATGCACACGGCGCCGCCAAAGACAAACAGGCAGACCGAGAT
Organism: Collinsella sp. AM36-4AA; assembly: GCF_003467795.1. NCBI lineage: Bacteria > Bacillati > Actinomycetota > Coriobacteriia > Coriobacteriales > Coriobacteriaceae > Collinsella > Collinsella sp. AM36-4AA. The sequence continues at coordinate 85,294 of NZ_QSHS01000003.1, read as the reverse complement.
GCCAAAAGACCAGGTGGTGATGGCAAACATATGGCCGGAGCCCTGATACTTGGTGCCTTTGAGCACGGTATCGCAGTGCACGCCCACGCCAAAGACGATCATGAGGGCCGTCGCGCCGAATTCGCAGAGGAGTTTGGTAAGCATAAAACCTTATCTTTCTTGTCGGTTATAAACGATTCGTTTAAGCCGCGCACTAGTGCTGCGCGACGACAACACCCAGGCCATCGGGGATGACGGCGACCTTGGCGTCGGCACCCTTCATCTCAAAGGCGAGCTTGAGCGCCTCCTCGAGGGTGTTGACCGGCGTCATGTGCATATCCTTGAGCATCTGGTGATCGCACAGGTCGGTGACCATGATCACGGGGTGATGCGCCAGGATGCGGGCAAAGATCTGGCTCGTCCACTGATCGGGCAGGGTCTCGTCCTTAGGACGATCGATACAGGCGCGCTCAAACTCTGCCGGATCGTTGTCGGCGATGTTGTGATAGAAGCCCTCGCCGCCGTGACCGTCGGCACAACCGGCGACGTCGATGATCACGCCGCCCTCGGGAAGCGTGGCCTCGGCAGCGCACATGCCCTTCACAGCCTGATAGATGTTCTGATCGAGGGGGTAGCCGCCGTTAGTGGTAATGGCGATCTCGCACTCGACGGGCTCAACGCCGGCAAGGCTCTTCACGAACTCGCAGCCAGCCTCGTGCGCCTTGTGGATGTCGCCGGCAAAGGAGCCAATGACCTCGTGCTTGCCGTTGAGCACCACGTTGAGCACAAAGGCAAGGTGAGCCATCTCGGCGGCGGCAAACATGTCCTCGCTCACGTGGTTGTGGCACAGGTTGCCGGCACGCGAGTGGGAATCGTTCACAAACTGACCGTTGTGGTTGTACATGATGGTCTTGTAGCTGGCGATGCCAGGCAGGACGGACTTGCGGCTACCAGAGAAACCGGCAAAGAAGTGCGGCTCAATAAAGCCCTCGGCAAGCAGCAGATCGCAATCGGCCGCAATCTTGTTGATGATGCACTCGCCACCAGAAGGCAGGGTGCCGATCTTTTTCATCATGCTGTCGTCGGTCGCGACATGCATAACGATTTCCTCGTTGGCAACGATGTCCTCGCCATACTTATTGACGAGCTCCTCGTGCGTCGACGGACGGTGCATACCCGTAGCAACCAAAATACGCACACGGGCCTCGGGCGCAGCGGCATGAATGTGATGCAGCAGAATAGGCATCGTCACACGCGAAGGAACGGGACGCGTATGGTCAGAGCTGATAATTACGATATCCTTTTTGCCAGCACAAAGCTCCTCGAGCGAAGGCGAGCCATAAGGGTTGGCAAGCGACTCCTCTACCAGCTCTTCCTGCGATTTTGTAGTCTTAAACTCGTTTTGATGACCTTCCATCACACCCGCGAAGTTCTTGTCCTCGAGCTCCAGATGCAACGTCTTGTGGTCAAACGGTAGTTCACATTCAAACATTGACGAGCGCCCTCTTCCTTTCAACTGACACACTAGTCAAACCGTTGGAAGGATACGCCGCTCACCGAAAAACACCACCGTCCACCGACTCATTAACACAACGTTCATATTTGACCCACAACAAAACAACCGCGATCCCAAACGGGACCGCGGCCGCTACAGTCGTAAGTCAAGAAGCGCCACATGCATCTCAATCCCGATCGATAAGACGCGAGGCGCGAAGCGCGCCTTATTCCCTTCAGCTTTAATCCCAGAAGACCGAGGACGAAGGGACCCGACGGGTTTCCCTCTGAATGCATTCCGCAGCACGAAGCCCCATCAAAGTGCGCGAAGCGCGCTATCTTTCCCCAGCAGTAATCCGCCGAAGACCGGACATCGTAGGGCCCGCCATTAGTTTACTTTTAGGCACACTCCGCAGGACGCAAGAAGCCCTCGCCGCACCCCACATTAAGCGCGAAGCGCGCCATTCTCCCCTCAGCTGTAATCCCCGAAGACCGAGGACGAAGGGACCCGATGGGTTTCCCTCTGAATGCATTCCGCAGCACGAAGCCCCCTTATCCGCAGCTCCGAAGGAGCAGGATAAGGGGGCTTCAAGTGCGAGGACGCATTCAGAGGGAAACCCTTCGGGTCCCGGTGAGAGCCACAGGGCTATCGATTACCCCGTGTTTTGCAATCCTGCCGAGACGCCGGTCACAGTCGAAAGAATCAGGCTCATGTACTCGGCCTTCTTCTCCTCGGCCATCTCGTCCTGGTTCATACGCACCTCGCGAAGGGCGCGGACCTGAGCGATGGACAGGGCGTCGACATAGGGGTTACGCACGCGAACGGCGCAGCCAAGCACGCGACGGCGCTGTAGCGGCCACTCGTCACCGACGATGGCAAGGACCCACTTACGCGTGAGCTGCATCTCGGTGAAGACCTTCTTGGACAGATCCTGGCGATCGCCCAGGTGCAGATACATCTTGGCGATGCGCTGGTCGGTCTTAGCGATCGACATCTCGATGTTGTCGATGAACGTGCGGAAGAACGGCCACTCCTGGTAGGCAGCCTTGAGCTGGTCAAGATCGCCCAGCCGCTCGCAGGCGGTACCCAGACCGTACCAAGCGGCCAGGTTAATGCGAGCCTGGCTCCAGCTGAAAATCCACGGAATGGTACGCAGGTCGTCGAGCGACTTGGCACCCAGACCGCGCTTGGCCGGGCGCGAGCCGATCGGCAGCAGACCGACCTCGGTCAGCGGCGTCACGGTCGAGAACCACGGTGTAAAGTCCTCGGTGTTCAGCAGATCCAGATAGCGCTCGTGGCTTGCAGCGTTGAGCTTCTCGGCCATATCCCAGAACTTCTGCGTGGTCTCGGTGTTGGTCTTCTCGACGCTCGGGGCCGACTGCAAAAGCGTTGCAGCGGCAACGGACTCAACATGGCGCTGAGCCAGCGTGCGGTTACCGTAACGGGCAAAGATGACCTCGCCCTGCTCGGTGAGCTTAAAGAAGCAGTTGACCGAACCCTTGGGCTGCGCCAGCACGGCCTTGTTGGCCGGGCCGCCACCACGGCCCACGGCACCGCCGCGACCGTGCATGAGCACCAGATCGATATCGTTCTTCTCGGCCCACTTGGCAATACGCTCCTGTGCGGAGTGCAGCGCGAGCATAGCCGTGGTAGGACCGGCATCCTTGGAGGAGTCGGAATAGCCCAGCATGACCTCCATGCGACGGTTGGTCTGGGCAAGGCGCTTTTGCACCACGGGCAGCGTAAGCATCTGGTCGAGCACGTCGACGCAGCCCTCGAGGTCCTCGAGCTGCTCGAACAGCGGGATCACGTCGAGCTCGGGGACATCCTCCTCATGCGCAAAGGACAGGTGGGCAAGCTCAAAGACGTCGGCCACATGCTGGGCGCTCTTGGTGAACGAGATGATGTAGCGGTGCGCCATCTTCTTGCCGTAGCGCTTTTGGATGGAACCGATAGCGCGGAAGGTGTCGATGACCTCGCGCGTCATAGGCTGCAGGTCGCCATGGATACCGTTCTCGTGGATATCCTTGAGGGCGCGGGCGTGCACCACGGAGTGCTGACGGAACTCCATCTCGACCATATGGAAGCCGAAGGACTCGACCTGCCAGATGATGGTCTGGACCGGGCCGTAGGCAGCACGGACGGCACCGCAAGCGGCCAGCGAGCGCTGGACGACACGCAGGTCCTCCAGGAACTCATCGGCGCTGTGGTACATGGTATCGGTGATACGGCGCACGGTGGCGTTCAGACGGTCGGCCATGACGAGCATGACGGCGCGATGCGGCTCGTGCTCGGAAATCAGCTCGGCGCGAGCCGTGTACTGAGCGCTCATCTCGACCTGATGGTTCCACAGGTTCATGAGCTCTGCCGACGGCTTGCTGTAGGCGGCCTCGAGCGTAAGGTTGCGGCCGATGCGGCGGCACTTGTCCTCGAGCTTGAGCACCATGTGCGTGAAGTACTTGGCGGCGACCTCGCGGCTCACCTTGGCGGTAACGTTGGGGTTGCCGTCGCGGTCGGAACCGATCCAGCTGCCGGGATGGAAGAACGCCGGGCACAGCGGCGGCACGGTACCGGCCTTGTCGCCCAGCACCCAGTCGTCAAAACGACGGTAGATGACGGGGATCACATCGAACAGTGTGTTATCGAAGATGTCGATGATGGTATCGGCTTCCTCGACCGGCGTGGGCTTCTTGAGCGCGATGGGGCTCGTACGCACCAGAGCGTCGATCTCCTGCAGCATATGGCGCTCGTTCTCCACCAGGTCGGAGCCGCCCAGGCGCGGACGCTCCTCCAGCAGGTTGGAGATACGGCGAATCTTGCCCTCGACGGCCTTACGACGGGCCTCGGTGGGATGTGCGGTAAAGACAGGGTGGAACTCGAGCTTGCCGAGCAGCTCGTTGGCGCCCTCGACACCCATCTCGTTTACCAACTGGTGATAGGCGACGGTGAGCTCGTTGGCGGGATCGACCTCGGTATCGGTCGATGCGCCGGCCTCGCGCTCGCGCAGCTGCGCCACACGGTAGTTCTCCTCCGACAGGTTTGCCAGGTGGAAGAAGCTCGTAAAGGCGCGAACGATGACCTGCTGCTTATCGAGCGGCAGACTGTCGATCAGATCGACGACCTCACGGAATGCCACGGCGGTGGGCTCGTCGGCGGTGGGCACGCCCTGCTCGTCGACGGCCTCGTCGGCAGCACGGGCGCCGGGGTTTCCGGCATTGGCCACAATCTCGGCCGTCAGGATCTTGTCGAACAGGTCCGCGATCTCGGGATCATACTCGCTAAGCACACGGCGCTCCAGGCGCAGGAACAGCGCCAAGTTGTCGCGCAGCTCCTCGGGGATCTCGATCTCGGCGAGACGCTCCCTGGACTCGGCATTCGAGCCGATTCGGTTAACGAGGCGGTTGACCACGGCAGCGACGCGCGCCGCGGCTTCGGGTACAGACTGGTTGCTTAGGTTCTCAGCCACGTTTCCTCCCATTCCTCCTTCTATGCACGTAACATGCGGTATTCATTATAGGCGCTTGCGAAATACTTTCGACACTGATTGCGCTTTACCACACAAAAGTATTTTCTGCATTGCAAGGGTTTTTGCTCTAAATGGTCGTATTTCTCGGTGGACGGCATACACAAACGGGGGCATTCCGCATAAATGCGAAACACCCCCGTAACAATCGCTCGCAATGGACGAGACACTCAAGCGGACCCGCAGCTCAAAATGATGCGCTACAGGCGCTCGCGAACCGCCTCGACGACGTTGGCCAGATCGGCAAGGACCTCTTCATGGCTCTCCATGTCGCGCACCTTGACCTTGCCGGCGGCAAGCTCGTCGCCACCCAGGACCAAAATGAGCTTGGCGCCAACCTTGTCGGCCTGCTTAAACTGAGCTTTGAGCGAACGACCCTGGTAGTCGGCCTCGGTCACGATGCCAGCGGCGCGAAGCTCCTGCGTGATGGCAAAGACGTTCTGGCGCAGCTCCTTGCCGGCGTTGGCGACGTAGACGCACGGGGCCTCCTCGGCACCCAAGTCGTTACCAAAGGCCTGCAGGGCCAGCAGGGCGCGCTCAAAACCGACAGCGAAGCCGACGCCCGCCGTGGGCTTGCCACCCTCGAGCTCGACCAGACCGTCATAGCGACCGCCGCCACCAATGGAGCCGACACCGGCGCCGGGAGCCTCGACCTCAAAGACGGTACGGGTGTAGTAGTCCAGACCACGCACCAGTGTGGGATCCTCGACATACTCGATACCGGCGGCATCCAGATAGCGCTTGACCTGCTCGTAGTGCTCGCGGCACTCGTCGCACAGGTTGTCGCCCATCAGCGGTGCGTCGGCCATGATCTCGCGGCAGTGGTCGTTCTTGCAGTCGAAGGCACGCAGCGGATTGAGCTCGGCGCGCTCGCGGCACTCGTCGCACATCTCGTCGGCGTGATCGAGGATAAACTGCTTGACCTGCTCGCGATAGGCCGGACGGCATTGGGCATCGCCCATCGAGTTAATGAGCAGACGGAGCTTGGAAAGATCGAAACCAAGGCGCTTGTAGAACTCCATGAGCATGATGATGCACTCGGCGTCTGCTGCCGGATCGGGAGCGCCGAGCCACTCGATGCCCACCTGGTGGAACTGGCGCAGGCGACCCTTCTGGGGACGCTCGCCACGGAACATGGCCTCGGCGTAGTACGCCTTAAACGGCGTGGAGCCCTGGGGCACCAGGTTGTTCTCCACGACGGCGCGCACCACACCGGCCGTGCCCTCGGGACGAAGCGCCAGGCGCTGCTTGGGCTTGAGCTTGCTATCGGTGCCCTCAGCAAAGACGCGCTCCAGGTTGGCGCCGCTAAAGACGCGGAACATCTCCTTGCGCACGACGTCGGTCGACTGGCCGATGCCGTGGACAAACACGTCCACCTGCTCGATGGCGGGCGTCTCGATGGGCTTAAAGCCAAACGGCTCGAACACGCCGGCAGCGATCTGCTGCATCTTTTGCCAGGCGCGCATCTCAGCGCCGATAAGGTCGCGGGTTCCCTCCGCCTTCTGTGCCTGCATGGGCAAACACCTTTCTTTTGTATCGCGTCATAGGTAGTGGTCATTATACGGCACAAACACAAACAGCGGCGGTGCATCTGACCGAACGAGGGTATGGGGGCTCGTTCGGCCAGATGCGCCGCCGCGGCAGCCGATCCGCTTTCCTCCGACCCCTTTGGGTCACATGATCTGCTGGGGACGGAGGAAAACGGATCATTTCGTAGGCCCGTGGCCGCCTTGGAAACCGAATGATGGTACGAGCATCCATTCGGCTTCCAGGGCGGCCACGAACAGAACGGGGCAAACAGAAAAGAGCGACTGACGTCTACTCCCCCGCCACGCTCGCGCGCAGCTTGGCGGCGATGGGCTCAGACGCCAGCAAGAACGCCAGCATGACCACGGAGCACGCCAGGCACACAATCCAGATGCTCGCAAAGGAGCCCGTGGCATCGAACAGCACGCCCGAGACGATGGCGCCCACGGTGCCGCCGACCATCTCGAGCGAGGTAATGGTGCCCGTGACCTTACCGAGGTCGGCCATGCCAAACTGCTTAGACGCAGCGATCGTGGGCGTTGGAGATGTTGTACTGCGCAAGAGATATCCCCAAGTCGCTGACGATGAGCGGCTGGAACAGGCTCATGCAGTTGACGAAAATGGTGTAGCACGTGGCCATGATCACAAAGCCGGAGGCCACCACGAGCCAGCCGGGGAAGAACTTACGTTGCTGAGACATACTGTTCCTTTTTAAGCAAACGAGTAGCAAGATTGGGTGCTACCGGTGGTCGGCGATGTAGCCCAAAGCGACGGCAGCATAAGCCGCGGCGCCAAGGGGAAGCTCGGCATCGCTAAAACGTGCCTTGGGATGATGCTGAGCAAAATGCTCGTCCGTATCAGTCACGGCAGCGCCCACGGTAAAGTACGCACTCGGGATCTCGCTCGAGATCAACGCGAAGTCCTCGCTCGCCATGGCGTGGAACAGCGGCAGGAAGGCAGCCTTGGGCAGCACCGCGCCCACGTAGCCAAGCGACGCCTGCGTCATGCCGTCGTCGAGTACCAGCGGCGGAACATCCGAGAGCGTCTCGATAGTCGCCGGCGTGCGATACGTTGCGGCAACGCCGTTGACGACCTCCGCGATGCGGGTCTTAAGATGTTCCATGAGCTCGACATCGAAGCCGCGCAACGTTCCCTCGAGCACGCAGGTGTCGGGGATGACGTTGGCCGCCAAGCCGCCAGCGAACTTACCCACGGTAAGCGCGACCTCCTTGGCCGCCGGCACCTCACGGGAGATAAGCTCCTGAAGCGCCAGGTGCACATGCACGCCGGCCGTAATGGGGTCGATGCAAATCTCGGGGCTGGACCCGTGGCCACCCTTGCCCTGCAGCGTGATGCGGAAACCGTACACACCCGAGAGCGCCGGACTCCCATAGAGCACCAGGCCAAGCGGCGATTGGCTGTTAACGTGCATGGCAAAGGCAGCCTGGGGACGCGGGTTCTCGAGCAAGCCGTCGGCGATGGCAGCGCGTGCGCCCTCAAAGGTCTCCTCACCCGGCTGGAACAGCAGTTTGACGGTGGCATTGGCATCGACAAGCTCGGCCTCGCGAGCCTTGAGCAGACGCGCCGCGCCAAGCAGCGCCGTCGCATGCATATCGTGGCCGCAAGCATGCATGCAGCCGTTCGTAGAGGCGAAAGGCTCGCCTGACTCTTCAGCAACAGGCAGGGCATCCATGTCGCCACGGAGCATGATGACCGTACCGGCCTGTTTGTCCGTGCACGTACCGTTACCCCGAGCAGCAGCTGCCGCGCCGGCACCGATTAGGCCAACGACACAGGTGCCGTCAACAAGCACGGCATAGGGAATATCCATCTCGTCCAGACGCGCCTGGATAAAGGCGGACGTCTGCGGAAGGTTGTTACCGAGCTCAGGCGTTTGATGGAGATCATGGCGCCATGCGGCAAGCTCGTTGGCAAACGCCTGAGCTTCTGCAACAAGACCGTCACCGATAGCGGCCTGCGCCGCCGCGGTGGCCTTGGGCGCTGATTGCGGTTGAAGATCGGACTGAGCTGGTGCCATAAATGCCCTCCAGTAACGTTTTTGCAGTAAGCACTTTGATAGCGTAAAGCGCAAGGTACAACTTTAAGGGCGAGGCATAAAAAATGCCGCCCCAGGAGGGCGGCGCAACAAGTTGTTTACAATTGCGGGCGCGGCTTTCGACGCAAAAAATCGAAGTGAGTCTCGCTCAAGATAATCGACAGGAAGATAAGCACAAAGCCGGCGAGCAGGCGCGAGGTGAGCGCCTCCCCCATCAGCAGCACCGAAAACAACACGCCCGAAGGCGACTCCATCGAAAGGAGCAGCGAGCCCGTCGAAGCCGGGACATGCGCCAGGCCGACGTTTTGGATGAGCAGAGCCACGCATGTGCAGCCCACCGAGAGAAACGCCATCACACAGATAAAATTCGGCGTCCACACGGACAGAGGCGCCTGGGTCTCGAATAGCAGCGACGAGATCAGGCTCAGCACGCCATTGCCCACAAACATCCAAAACGTGATGACGTTGATGTCCATTTTGCGACCGTACTTGGCGGTCACCGCCATCTGGATGGCGAAGAAAACCGCGCCGCCCAGCGTAATGGCATCGCCGATGTTGAACTCGACGCTATCAAGCGCCACCAGGCCAATGCCCGCCAAGCACAGCAGTGCCGCGCCCAGATTATAGCGGGTGAGTTTTTCGCCGCTCAGAAAATAGCTCGCAAAGGGCACGAGGATGCAGTACGTACCCGTCAAAAACGCGTTCTTGCCCGCCGTGGTGTGCGCCAGACCGACCGTCTGCAGGACGTAGGCGGCCCACATAAGTGTGCCCATTCCAAGTCCGACGATAAGATTGCGGGCGTTGAGGTGCGCGATGATGCGCTTGTGGAAGATGACAAACATGACCAACGCCGCAGGCAGAAAGCGCACGTAGAGCAGTTCAAACACCGGAATGGTGTCGAGCGCGTCCTTCATAGTGGTAAAGGAGTAACCCCAGATAATCGCCACCGAAAGCAGTAGAACTTTCCAGAACAACGGCGAACGAGCACCGGCACCACGGGAGGTGCCGCCCGCACCCAGGTCCTCGCGAGCCACAGGGCCATCGGGCATCATTTCGATATTGTCAGTGACATGCTGGGGCATAGGGCATCCTCGCGCTCAATCTGGGCGTGGTGTCCGCACGCGCGTGACCGCATGCCGCCTCATGGTCAAATAAAAACAGGGCGCACCGGACCCCCGGCACGCCCCGCTACTGTAGCAACAACCAAGCAGCCCATGCAATTCACTCAACTAAAGCGTCGGAACAGAAATCCTCGATGTTCCGACAGCGTTTACGTTGCTGTATTAAATCAATTTGGTCGACTCCAGCTTTTCGATAATCCAGTCGTTGGCTTTGATGACCGGACGGCGGAAGACGACGCCCAGGGCCAGCGACGGAATCAGATAGCTCGCCAGAATACCCAGCTCAACCCAGTACTCCATATGGTAGGCGCCAGCCATGGCGGCATGCATGGCGTTGATGCCGTGGGTGAACGGCAGGAACGGATAGATCGCCTGGAACACAGGGCCGGTCATCTCGATGGGGAACGTACCGCCCGAACCGCCGACCTGCATAACCAACAGCACGACGGCGAGCGCCTTGCCGATATCGCCAAACGAAACCGTAAGCGTGTAGACGATATTGGAGAACACGAGACTCGCGACCCAACCCGCCAGCACAAATTGCAGCGGGTTGTCGCACTGAATGCCAAAGAACAGGATGTCGCCCGCGCACACGAGTGTCGCCTGCAGCAGGGCCAGACCTCCAAAGAACAGGTAGCGGCCCAGGTAGATCTCGTGCAGGCGCACGGGGATCAGCTCGTTGATGAGCTCGTCGTCGACCGAGACCTTCATCATGGCCGCCAGTACGATCGAGCCGACCCAGAGCGACAGAATCGTATAGAACGGCGCCATGGCCGAACCGTAGTTGCGGATCGGATAGACCGGCTTGCGGTCGAGCGCAACGGGGCCGGAAAGCGACACGGCCAGGCCCTCGGGGTCGTTGCCGATCATCGTCTTGATCGTCGCCAGGTCACCCGACATCAGGGCGCCGTCGAGCTCGTCCTTGAACGCGCTGATCTTGTCCGACGCCTCGCCCAGCTGATCGGAAGCCTTGTTGACCAGCTTTGCGGCCTTGGAGAGACCCTTTGCCAGCGAACCGGATGCGTCGGTCAGGCCGGCAACAGCGCTATCCAGGTCGCCCGAGATGCCGTCGAGCGAATCCAGAACGCCCGAAATAGTTTTCTTGAGCTCCTTGGCCTTGACCGAGAACGTGGAATCGTAGTCGGACTTAGCGCCCGAGATGCCCGCCTTGGCATCGGCGATGGCCTGGTCGACCTCGGCACGCGTGCTGTTGACCTCTGCCATGCTGTCGGAAAGGGACTTTGCGGTTGCCCTCAGGTCGTTGGCATTGTTACGATACTCCGTCGCGATCCTGCCCAGCGATGTAGCCACAGACTTGAGGCTGTCCTGGAGCTTTTCGTCACTCACCTGATCGGCAAAGCTGCGGAGCTGGTCGGCCGTGTCGTCGATTTCCTTGGCGCGCGATTCGAGTGCCGACGCGGCTTCGTTGAGCTGGGTCACCGTAACGTTGACATGCTGGTTTGCGGCGTCGAAAGCCTTCGCGAGCTCGGCGGACACGTTGTCAAACGAGCCCGCACTTCCGTCAATCGCGGCGTTGATGGCGTCGTTGGCGGCCTTGAGTGCTTCCTTGGAATCACTAATGCCGCTCTCGGCGTGCTCCATCAACTGCTTGGTAGATTCATCGACCTTACCCGTCTGCTGGAGCATACCGCTCGCCGACGTCAACGAATCGGAGGTCGAGCTCAAAATGCCCGCCAGCGAAGTCGCGTTGGCTTGAACGTCCTGCAGGTCCTCGACCGAATCGCCCAGTGTCGAGGACAGGTTGGCGATAAAGCTGCTGACCTGATCGGTGCTCATGTAATCGAGCAGGCTGGACACGGTCTTAAGGCCGATGGTCGTGATGGTCTTGGTAAAGGTCTCATTCACCTGGCTCTGGACGGCGCTCGAACCCTTTTCGGTCACGATCTGGGCGATGGCGTTAGCCTTCTGGTTTTCGTAGAACTCGATGTCGGCGTGCTTCACGTTGGTCGAGAAAAGCGTCATCATGTCGGCGCTAAACGTCTTGGGGATAACGACGGCGGCATAGTATGTGCCCGACTTAACGCCCTCAATCGCCTTATCGCGGTCGTTGAGGACAACCCAGTCAAAGTTCTCGTTACCGCGCAGGGTCGCCGTCACGTTTTCGCCCACGTTGATCTCGACGGGAATCAGGTCGCTCTCGTAGCCCTCATCGGTGTTGACCACTGCAATCTTAAGGTTGCCGGTATTGCCGTACGGATCCCAGCTGCCGGCGATGTTAAACCACGCGTACAGGCACGGCACGATAATGAGGCCCATCACGACGACCATGCCGATCACGGAGCGAGACACGTTTTGGACATCACGCTTAAACAGGTGCAGGATGTTCTTCATTTATGCCTCACCTCCTTTAGAGTGCTTGCCAAGCAGGGTGGTATCTCCATCATTTGTAGCTGTGCTGTCGCTGCCCTGAGATTTACGATGCGCACCAATATGCGGCAGACGGCTCGTGGGCTGTTCGCTGTCCTTGGTGCCCCGCTCGCTGGCGTTGAGACCAAACATGCGACGGGCGGCAGGGATGGCAGCCGTGTGCTCGCGCATCTCGCGGCGCAAGTCCTCGTCCGAAAGCGCCGAGATGCGCATCTGGGTGTTGAGGCTTGCACGGATGTACTCGATGTTGATGAGCCAGCCGCAGATGGCAATGACCGAGATAATCCAGATAACGAGCAGGATGATCTTGCCGTTATTGTCGATATCGAGCACCGTCGAAAGCACAAAGAGCAGAACCTGCACGCCTACCACGGCGGCAAAACCGCCCTTGATGTAGTACGGGTAGCGATGCTCAAACGCCACGGCATGATCGAGCAGCTCGCGACGGTACGAATCCGAATCGAGCATGACGCGCATGGCCGTGCGCAGCGAATAGCGCTGGCGCGGTAGGTCGTTGGACTCGCAGATCATGAGGCCCGTCGTGGAAAGCTGCTTATCAAAGAGCAGATTGAGGTTGAGCAGCAACGGGCGCAGCTGCAGACCGATAAAGAGCGCGATGGCAAGGAACACGCCCAGGATGCACAGGTTGAACAGGTAGTTGAACGAATACATGCCACCGACGGTCTCGCGCAGCAGGTTGATGCCATAAGTGAAGGGCAGCAGCGGATGCAGCCATTGGAAGAAGCCGGGCATCATCTCGATGGGATACATGCCCGACGAGCCGGGGATCTGCACAATGACGAGGATGACGCCAATGGCTTTACCGATATGCTTAAACGTGGTGGACAGCGCATAGATGATGTTGACGTAGGTGAACGAAATAGCGATGCCGCCCAGTACAAAGAGCAGCGGATTGACGCACTGAACGCCAATGACCAGGTCGCCCACCGTAACGATAATGGCCTGGAACGCGCCCAGGATCACCAGCAGCAGCCAGCGGCCAAAGTAGCCCTGACGCGCCGTAAAGCTACCGATGCCCTCGCGGTCGACCTCGAGTTTATAGATAGCGATGAGCACATAGCCGCCTACCCACAGCGCCAGATTGGTGTAGAAGGGCGCGATGCCCGAGCCAAAGCTCTTGACCGGATAGATTGACTTGGACGTCAGCTCAACCGGAGATGCCATGAAATCTGCCACGTCATTGACGTCGACGTCCATGAGGTCGGCTAACTCGCCCATAGACTCAGAGGTCCGCAGCGCCGCAATGTCATTGGCGGCGGTCGCGAGCTTGTCCTGAACCTTGGCAAGGGAGGCGTCGGTTTGGGATAGCGTGGTCTTTGCCTGCTTGAGCGTGGCGTCGAGCTGCGCCAGCGTGCCGCGCGCGCTCGCTATCGTGGGGGTCATACCCGACACAATGCCGGTCAAATCGCCCGAAACGGCGGCAAAGGAATCAAGCGCGCTCGAAGCCTTCGGAAGTGCGTTCTGACCCAGATCGGTCTGAGCCTGACCGAGGTTAGCCGTACCGGTCTGAATTGCCGCGTTGAGTGCGTTGCTCGCGTTCGAGATTGCCGTAGCGTCGTTTGCCATGGCGCTCGACTGTGCAGAAAGGCCATCCTTGATGCTCTGCAGCTTCTGGTTTTGCTCGCGAAGCGAATCGATGGTCGATACAATGCGCGCGTCAATTTCCTCGGAACCTGTCGACGTGTCATTAACGAGAATCTCCAAGTGCCCGATAACGGCCTTATTGTGATCGATCGTCGCCTGGAGAGACTCGAGCGAGTTGTCGATGCGGGTGGTCGTAGATGTGACCGTACCCGTTAGCTTGCCAATCGCAGCGTTCGCGGAGGCTGACGTCTTGGTGAGTGCAAGGCTACCTTCCGAGAGTGCCTTGGAGAGCGAGGTGATAGAGTTGCCCGCCGTGGCGCGAGCCTCGCCCAGCAGGTCGTTGCCCTGGGAGATTGCCTGCGTCAGCGACGGTGCCTGACCTTGCAAGCCGGCAAGCGCCGCATCAGCCGAGGCGATAGCGCCACTCGTCTTATCGATGGCGGCATTCATATCGCCAATCGAATCGCGCACCTCACCCAAGGTGTCGGATGCCTCGGACACCGAACTTGTCAGCGAGTCCTGAGTCTGGGTTGCCTTGTCCTTTAAATCGACACCGGCATCCTTGGCGATACTGGCAACAGTCTCGCCCACCGTGGAGACAAACTCCGAGTTGATCTGCTCCTCGATGGTGTTGGCACCGGTATCGGTGACCTTGGGCGCAATGGCGCTCTTTTTCTCGTTGACGTAATAGGTGAGCTTCGGCTGATGGTAGTTGCCGTCGAGCATCGAGACCAGATTGTCGGAGAAGTTCTTGGGGATTACGATCGCCGCGTAGTATTCCCCGCTCTCGACGCCCTCTTTGGCATCGGCGGCCGAATCGACGAAGGTCCAGCCCAGCTGATCGTTTTCCTTGAGCCGATCGACCACCTTATCGCCCGCATTGAGCTCGCCCACTAGGTCGTTCTGGGTGCCCTGATCGTTGTTGGCGATGGCGATTTTAATGCCCTGGGTATTTCCGTACGGATCCCAGTTGGCAACGATGTTGTACCAGGCATACAGCGAGGGAATGACGCACACGCCCAAGGTAACCACCAGGGCGACGGGGTTCATAAGCAGTCGCTTAATGTCGCGCTTAAATATCGCAAAGGAGACCTTTGCGTTGGATAGTTTGCTGCCGAGACTCACGCTTGGACCATCCATCCTGTCGTTGAATCGAATCGTACTATCGACAACCATTGTACGTAGGCGCTTTAGTGCCTCGCGGCACAATGGTGCTGAGTTTTGCGGGTAGCAATATACTACGAAGATGAGTTAGTGTACAGTTGTACAGTATCTTTAATATCAGCAGGTCACAAAACCACAGCCCGCACAAATTAGCAGTCCGAATAAATAGTCATTGGGGACGTTCTTAAACGACTACTCAAACAAGAACGTCCCCGATGACTACTTAGGGCCACGAAAGCGTCGCAGGTTGAGCATAAGTCAGCGAAAACGCCCCTAAGCGAGCAAGGTGACGTGAAAGAGGAGGGAAGCGTTTTGGTACGCGGCCGACGATTGAACGTCAGATTGCCGCTTAGGGGCGTTTGCAGCGTCGAGTAGTTACGCGGTTCGTAGAACCGCGTAACTACCCAATTACATAAGCTCGCAGACAGCTGCTGCGAAGGCAACGGGGTCCTCGGGGAGGATGCCCTCGACCAGCAGGGCCTGATCGTAGAGCAAGCCGGAGTACTGCTTGATCTTATCGGCGTCGCCTGCCTTCTGGGCAGCGACAAGCTTGTCAAAGACCGGGTGCTTGGCGTTGAGCTCGAGCACGCGCTGGCTCTTGGGCATGCCGTCGGGCGCGCCCTCGGGCCCCTTCTGGAGCACCTTCTCCATCTCGAGCGAAAGCGGACCCTCGGTGGTGATGCAGGCGGGAGCGTCAGTCAGACGCGCAGAGACGGCGACCTTCTCGACCTTGTCGCCGAGCGCCTCCTTCATGGCGTTAAAGAGATCCTCGTTCTCCTTGGTGGCGTCCTCGGCCTCCTTCTTCTCGTCATCGGTCGCCATGTCAAGATCGCCGGTCGCGACGTTCTTAAGCTCCAGGTGACGATCCTCGACCTCGGGCTCGGCACCATCGGCAACTGCCTTCTCGGCAGCCTCGCGGGCAGCATCGTCCTCGTAGATCTTGGGCATATCGGCGGCAACGTACTCACGCATAGCCTGGAACGTGAACTCATCCACATCCTGCGTCAGCAGCAGCACGTCATAGCCGCGGTCGAGCACGCCCTTTACCACGGGCATCTTGGCCAAGCGCTCACGCGAGTCGCCGGCGGCGTAGTAGATGGCCTTCTGATCCTCAGGCATGCCCTTGGCATACTCGGCCAGGGTAATCATCTTCTGTTCCTTGGCAGACCAGAACAGCAACAGGTCGGCGAGCTCATCGGCCTTCATGCCATAGCTCGAGTAGATGCCGTACTTAAGACCGCGGCCAAAGTTCTCAAAGAACTTCTCGTAGGCCTCGCGGTCGTTGTCACGCATATCCTCAAGGTCGGCGGTAATCTTCTTTTCCACACGCTTGGCGATGGCCTTGAGCTGACGGTTCTGCTGCAGCGTCTCGCGCGAGATGTTGAGCGACACGTCGGCGGAATCCACGACGCCGCGGACAAAGTTGTAGTAGTCGGGCAGCAGGTCGTCGCACTTCTCCATGATCAGGACGTTGGAGCTGTAGAGCGCCAGACCCTTCTCGTAGTCCTTGCTGTACAGATCGAACGGCGCGCGTCCCGGCACAAACAGCAGGGCATCGTACTCGAGCGTGCCCTCGGCGTGGAAGCTGATGGTGCGCGCAGGATCGTCAAAGTCGTGGAACGTGGACTTGTAGAACTCGTCGTAGTCCTTCTGCTCGACATCGGAGCTGTGCTTCTTCCAGATCGGTGTCATGGAATTGACGGTCTCGAGCTCCTGGTAGTCCTCGTACTCGGGCTTGTAATCGTCGCCGGCGTCCTCGGGCTTGGGTTTCTGGCGGCTCTTGGACACCATCATCTGGATCGGGTAACGCACATAGTTACTGTACTGCTGAATCAGGCTCTTGAGACCCCACTCGGTCAGGAAGCGATCGTAGGTCTCGGCCTCGCCGTCGGCATCGAGCTTCTCGTTCTCGCGCAGCGTCAGGATGACATCGGTACCGTGCTCGGCGCGCTCGCCGTCCTCGATGGTGTAGCCCTCAAGACCGTCGGACTCCCACACATGGGCGACATCCTCGCCGTAGGCGCGGCTGACGACCTTCACATGGCTGGCGACCATAAAAGCCGAGTAGAAGCCCACGCCAAACTGACCGATGATGTCGACATCGGAGCCCTGCTGCTCGGCGTTCTCGGTCTTAAACTCCTCGGAGCCGGAATGGGCGATGGTGCCCAGATTGCGCTCCAGCTCCTCGGCGGTCATGCCAATGCCGTTATCCGAGATGGTAATGGTGCGGGCGTCTTTATCAAAGGAGACGCGAATGGCCAGGTCGCCCTGGTCGATCTTGACGCTCGGGTCCTGCAGGCTCTTAAAGTTGAGCTTGTCGACGGCGTCGCTCGCGTTAGAGATAAGCTCGCGCAGGAAGATTTCCTTATTGGTGTAGATGGAGTTGATCATGAGGTCGAGCAGTTTTTTGCTCTCGGTCTTAAATTGACGCATGTGCAGTCCTTTCGCGCTACCCCCGTCCGCAAAAACGGCCCGGTTGCCCGAGCCGCATCGCAGACCTGCTATGTTCAGACTTAGATTTTATAACCCAATAGCGCGCATATATACATACGGAATCGAAAAACTGTATGTCCGAGCGCTCCAATGCGTCAATTGCCAAGGAGTGTCCCCAGCTGCCGGCAGAAAAGGAACGTCCCTATCTGCCATCTACGCGCTTGGCCATCCAGACATGGGGCTGGCCCTCGTCTTCGTAATCTACCGGGGCAATTTGCGTGTAGCCCGCCTTTACATAGAGCGGCAGCACGTATTCCTGCGCATGCAGCTTAATAAGCTTGGCGCCGGCATCGCGTGCACACGAAGCACTGGTCTCCACGATCGCACTCGCCAGTCCGCGACGACGCATAGCCGGCAGCACGGCGACGCGCCCCATAATGTAGGTCTCCCCCGCCGCAACGCCTTCGTCCATGTCGCATGCCGGCAACACCGGGGCCTCTGCGTCAGCCACGCGCTCAAGCTCTTCGGGAAACACGCGCGAGCAACCGGCAAGCTCGCCGTCTACATAGAGCGTCACATGAATGCAGTTTGGATCCTCGTCGATAGCGTCGAACTCATTCTCGTAGCCCTGCTCGTCCATAAAAACGACGCGGCGCACCAACGCCGCGTCATCAAAGCATCCCGTCTTAAGTTGGATATCCATGGCTGCCCTTTCATTCAATGCGAACGTTAGGGACAGATTTTAGCGAAAATGAGCTCCGCGTACGCTAAACTTCGCGCGAGCCTTCGCCAGGCAGTCGTAATGACCCACGTTATGGGCATCGCTCGCGATGAAGCTGTACAGGTTCTGATCGAACAGGCGCTGTGCCGGCTTTTTCTCGCGACCAAAGCGACCGCCGGCAATAAAGTCCGCCGAAGCCTGCAGCTTGCAGCCCATATCGACCAGACGCTCCGCCACGCTTACATCCTTTTGAACCGCACGATAGCGCTCAGGATGAGCGATGATCACCTGGTAGCCACGGCACTGCAAATCGTAAATCGTGTTCTCGTACTCTCTAAACGCATACGCATCGGCATGCGTCGAAAGTTCGAGCAGAAACTCGTTGGTCCCATCGAAATGCAAGTGCTCCGCGGCATCGATACCAAGCTCAACGAGCTTTCGATGGTTGACCTCGAAGCCCATCTGGAGCGGAAAACCGTCAGCGTTATCACGCAGCAGCTCAAAGGCATCCCACATCTTGTCGTAATCAAAATAGGGATCACGGCAGTGAGGAGTGCAAACGATTCTGGTTACACCGGCCCGCTTGGCAGCCTCGAGCATCGCCAAGCTCTCATCGAGATCGGCGGCGCCGTCGTCTACACCCGGCAAGATATGGCAATGAATGTCACGCATAGGTCAGCCTTAATCAACTAAACGTTTGCTCGGTTGGTGAAGATGCCCTTTTTGGAAGTCCCCTGATCGTCGGAGCCCTTCTTAACCTTCTTACCGTCCTTGGTGTAGTAGGAGTAGTAGTACTCGCTGGTCTCGGTCTCGCAGTAGTTCATAACGGTACCGATGAGCTTGACCTTCTCGGACTTCTTAAGCTGACCGATGGCGTTGAGCGCCTCCTCGCGCTTGGTGAAGTCCTCGCGCACCACGAACAGCGTGCCGTCGGTCAGGCTGGCAATCTCGGCAGCATCGATGAAGGTGCCGACCGGGGGAGCGTCGAAGATGACGTACTGGAACTTAGCAGACAGTGCCTTTACCAGCTTGGCAAAGCGGTGAGAGACGATGATGTCGGCAGGATTGGGAATATGCGGCTCGGCATCGAGGAAGTAGAAGTTCTTCTGACCCGTCTCGACAATTGCCTGGTCAATGGAGATCTGCTCGGAAAGAACCGCATAGAGTCCGCCGCGCGAACGAACGCCGAGCATATCGGAAAGGGACCTGCGGCGCATATCGGCCTCAACCAGGAGCACGGACTTGCCACTCGTGGCAATTGCCTGAGCAAGGTTAATGGAAACCGTAGACTTGCCCTCGTTGGGAATCGAGGAGGTAACGGTGATGGTGCGAATGGGGTCGTCCACGCTCGCAAAGCGGATGTTGGCCAGAAGGGTCTTGGCGGCATTCTGTACAACGAGCTTATCGGTGTTCTTTGCCTTAGCCATGCCTATTTACCACCTTTCATAGCCGGAATTCGGCCAACAACGGGAATGCCCAGGAGCTCTTCTGCCTCTTCGGCACCGCGGATGCGGGTGTTGAGCATGTCTGCCAAAACGACATAGGCAACTGCGATAAAGATGCCCGCGAGGAACGCGACAGCAACGTACAGCATACGCTTGGGGCCGCTGGGGGCTTCGGGGGTCTTAGCCTCGTCGATAACGTTGATGCTCTGGGCAGCGCCGACGTTCTGAGCGACCGTACTCACCGAGCTAGCTATGGCCTTTGCGACCTTAGCCGTCTCCTTGGCATCGGTGCCGGTAACCGAAAGCGTAATGACACGCGTGGTGGTCTCGGAGGAAACAGACACCTTGTAGTCATCCAGATCGGTGAGGCCCAGTTCATTGGCTGCGCCGCTCTTAACGCTATCGCTATCCAGCAGCGTGGCGATATCGTTGGAAAGCATCTGACTCGCCGAGAGATCGTTGTAGCTCATCTGACCGCTATCGTCGGTCTTGGCGAGAATGTACATGCTCGTCGTCGCGGTATAGGTGTTGTCCATCGCAACGAAGGACACGATGCCCATGGCGATCGCGCAGACCACCGGAAGGGTGATGACCAGCTGAAGGTGCTTCTTCAGCAGCTGGAACAGTTCGAGAAGGGTCATGCAGCTTGCCTTTCATTTCCCCAGTTCGGATTGACAAAACTGTCCGTATGTTATCGCATCTTTTTACCGAGACCAAACTCTATACATAAGAAACAGGCTCTCCTGTAAAAATGTCGGAAGCAATCGTAAAATTGCACAACAACGCCGCACCCGAAAGTCAAATGCGGCGTCTACATCAATATCTATGTTGTATCGCTATGCGAATGGCTCGTCCTGCTGTATGGGAAACGTCACCGTAATGGTGGTTCCCACGCCCAACTCGCTCGACAGATCGAGCGTGGCGTGATGATACAGGGCCGCATGCTTGACAATGGCAAGCCCCAGACCGGTTCCGCCGCGTGCCTTGGACCTACTCTTGTCCACGCGATAGAACCGCTCAAATACCTTGCCCTGTTCTTCAGGCGCGATACCGATTCCCGTGTCGGCGACCGCAAGGAACGGATGGCCTTCGTCGTTGGTGCCGCACTGCAGCGTAACCGTACCGCCGGGTCGATTGTAGCGGATGGCGTTGCTTGCCAGATTATAGATGAGCTCGTCAATCAAGCGCGACACGCCCTCGATGACCACAGGCTTGGTCTCATGACTTATCGTCACATTCGCCTGACGGGCGACCTGTTCAAGACGCTGCTCGACCGCGTAGATGGCACGCGAGAGCTCAATAGGCTCCGTGGACCCAATGGGCACCGCCTCGCCCTCAGCTGCACGCTCGGCCTCGTCCAAGTTAGACAGCGTAAGGATATCGTTGACAAGCGCTGCCAAGCGGCCCGCCTCACGATAGATGCGACCGCCAAAGTTGCGCAGGTCGCCCTCGCCCTCGACCATGCCGTTTGCGATGAGCTCGGCATAGCCCGAAATCGCCGTAAGCGGCGTCTTGAGCTCATGGGTGATATTCGCCGTGAACTCGCGGCGCATACGGTCGTTGTCCGCTAGCACCGCCATTTGGCGCTTGAGTTCCTGGCGCTGCGACTCGATACGCTCAAGCATGGGGACCATCTCGGCATAGGCGTGCTCATAGCTACGGCGTGGGTGGTCCAAATCCACCTCTTGCAACGGCGCGATGATGGCACGGGACTCGCGGCGCGCCATAAAAAACGAGAGTACCGCACCCGCTGCTGCGATAAGCAGCATCGGCGCCACCATCGACAGCAAAATCGCCGCAACGCCAGGCTGGGCCTGCGCCAAGCGGACAACCTGGCCGTTATCAAGGGCGACGGCGCGATACAGCATAATCTCGTCGAGCGTAGAGCTTGCGCGCTCCGCGGAACCCAAACCACTCTCAAAGGCCTCGATGACCTCGGGGCGATCGCCATGGTTGGGCAGTGTGGAAGGCGACGCCTCGTTGTCGTAGGCAACCGATCCATCCTTGTTAATCAGCGTGATGCGCAAGTCCTCGCGATCGAGACTACGCAAGAACGGGATGGGCTCCTGCTGTTCGTCGAGAGCGGCAGCAATGAGCTCGGTTTCCTGCGCCAGATTGGCACTCGTGGCATCCGCCAAGGTGTTTTGCACAAAGAACGCACCCAGCACCGTAAACGCCACGATAACCGCCATGGCGCAGACAAAGATCGTCACAAAAACGCGGTGCGACAGCGTATGTTTTCCCTGGGGGGCGAAGACCACGGGTTACTCCTCCGATGCGGTGGCCGCGGTGTCGTCGCCTTTGGCACCATCGCCGGCAGAAGGCTCGGCCAAGCGGTAGCCCACGCCGCGCACGGTCTCGATGGCGCTGGCATGCTCGCCCAGTTTTTGGCGAAGCGTCTGCACGTGCACGTCAACGGTGCGCGAACCGCCGTCGAAGTCCCAGCCCCACACGCTCTGCAGCAACGACTCGCGGGTAAAAACCACGCCGGGCTTGCGCATGAGGTACTCGAGCAGGTCGAACTCGCGCAGGGTGAGCTTAAGCGGCTCGCCGGCAACGGTCACCTCGCGATGGCTGGGCGAGAGCACGATGTCGCCCACGCTGAGCACATCGCTCGCCTGCTTGACCATGCCGCCGCGACGCAGCAGTGCGCGGCAGCGGCTCGCAAGCTCCATGAGCGAAAACGGCTTAGTCAGGTAATCGTCGGCACCGCCATCGAGCGCCATCACCTTGTCGAGCTCGGTATCCTTGGCGGTAAGCATCATGATGGGCACCGTCGCCGTCAGGCGATCGGCACGCAGTCGACGCATAATCGCCAAGCCATCGGTATCGGGCAGCATGATGTCGAGCAGGACGGCATCGGGTACCCGTCGCGCCACGGCAGCCTTAAACTCACCGTCGCACGAAAAGCCTTCGGCCTCAATCCCCTGCTTGCGCAGCGCATAGACCGTCAAATCCCTGATGTTGTCATCGTCCTCGACGTAATAGATCATGTTGAACCCCTTTGCGGCCGGCATGACCGCATCTTAACCCTAAAGGTACCTTTACTAGATGGTATCAGCCAAAACGCCCCGTCAAATAATCCGCCGTGCGCGGATCGGTCGGATTCTTGAAGAGTTGCGCGGTGGGCGCGTGCTCCACCAGCTCACCCAGCAAAAAGAATGCGACCGAATCGGAGATACGCGCCGCCTGCTGCATATTGTGCGTAACGACCACGAGCGTGCAGGTCTCTTTGAGCTCACAGGCCAGCTGCTCCACCACCAGCGTCGACACAGGGTCGAGTGCCGAGGTCGGCTCGTCCATCAGCAGAATGTCGGGCTGCACGGCCAGCGCGCGGGCGATGCACAGACGCTGCTGCTGGCCGCCCGAAAGACCCAGACCCGACTCTTTGAGCTTGTCCTTGGCCTCGTCCCACAGGGCGGCGCGTCGCAGGGAGTCTTCGACCAGCTCGTCGAGCACGACGCGATCGCGCACTCCCATTCCGCGAGGACCGTAGGCGACGTTGTCGTAGATGCTCATGGGAAACGGGTTGGGGCGCTGGAACACCATGCCCACGCGCTGGCGCAAACGGCAGATGTCGTAATCGCCCAGGATATCTTGACCATCGAGCGCAATCTTGCCCTCGATACGGCAATCCTTGATGCCGTCGTTCATGCGGTTAAAGCAGCGCAGCAACGTGGACTTTCCGCAGCCCGAAGGCCCGATAAATGAGGTGATCTGCTTGTCGCGGATCTTGATATTCACGTCCTTGAGCGCATGATGGTCGCCATAGAACAGGTCGAGGCCCTCGACGTCGATGCGCGTCGGCGAGGCGGCAAGATCCTCTGCCGTGGGGCGAGTCGCATCCCCAACCTCGCGCTCGTGCGCGGCCTCGGCCTGCGCTTCCATGAGTTCTTCAAGCTCCGTGGGCTCCACAGCCGCAGCAGCCGTCATACCGCATACCTCCACATCGATATCAATTCAGCAGTATCGATAGTAGAAATCGCGGCTCATATGCACGTGAGCGCATTGTCAAGTGTTTGTAAGGGCACGCTGGCTATGCGGCGGGCAGCTCGATGGTGAATATCGTGTGTTCGGGCGTCGATTCACATGCAACGGTACCGCCGTGTGCCGCGATGATCTCCTTGGCAATAGCAAGGCCCAGACCGGCACCACCGCGATTGGTCGCACGCGCCGCATCCAGGCGATAGAACTTCTCAAAGATCACCTTGAGCTTAGCCGCAGGGATAGGATCGCCCTGATTGATAAAGCGAACGCGCACGCCGCCATCGTCTTGGCGCCCGGCCTCAATCGTGATAGTCGAGCCCTCATAGCTATAGGCGACGGCGTTTTTCATGATGTTGTTGAACACGCGAGCCATCTTGTCGCCATCCACGAGCACCGTCAGGTCCTCGTGGATATCAACTTGGGCTTCCTTATGCTGCTCGTTGAGGATGGGATAGAACTCGTCAGCCACCTGAGCCAGCAGCAACCCAAGATCACCATAGCCGCGCGTGAGCACGATATCGTGGAAGTCAAAGCGTGTGATATCGAAGAACTCTTCGATGAGTGCATCGAGCCGGTGCGCCTTGTCGAGAGCCACGCCCGTAAAGTGCGCACGTTGCTCAACCGGCAGCTCAGGAGCCTCTTGCAGCAGCGAAAGATAGCCCACCACACTGGCAAGCGGGGTGCGTAGGTCATGTGCCAAGTACGTGACCAGATCGTCCTTGCGATGCGACTCGTCACGCAAGGCCTGTTGCACCTTGCGCTCACGGTCACGCACGCGGTTAAGGGCGCCCTCGACCTCCAAGAAGTCGCCGTCGATGTTGTCCCAGGTGTCGGGGTGATCGATCAGGCGATCTTGAATACGAGCGGCCAGCACACAATCGGCATGCTGCTCGCCCTGTTCGTAGCCCTGGTAGTACAGGGCGCGGCCACACAAGAACAGCACGCACGCGGCAAGCGCCAGCACAAAGCCAAGCATGTTGAATACAAAGCCGGCATCGAACAGCACCGGCCCTTCGATGCCGCCGAGCGCCATGGCGCCAATCGCCAACGTCATGGCCCACGCGGCGCCGCCAATCACCATGCAGCGGCGCACGATCTCAAATCGATCGATCAGCAAAAAGCCGGCAAGCAGCACCGTCAAGATTCCGGCGATGTTGTCGATGCCAATCAGCAGCAGGCTCAGCAAAAAGAGCAGCACCGTTGCAAGCGCGCGGTTGTCGACGACCGACCTCACGTATTCAAAGAGCCGATCGAGTACCTCGAATGCCTGCCTATCGTCTTTTGTCATATCCACTTCCCCACCATCAAAGGCGCTATTCGATGATGTAGCCGACGCCCCAGACGTTTTTGATAAAGCGTGGCTTTTGTGCGTCGTCGCCGATTTTTTCGCGCAAGTGGCGAATGTGCACCATCACCGTATTGTTGGAGCCGGGCATAAAATCCTCGCTCCACACCGCGCGGAACAGGTCCTCCACGGCCACCACGCTGCCGCGATGCTCGACCAGATACAGCAAGATTGAATACTCGGTGGGTGTGAGGCGTACCGGTGCACCGTCCACCGTCACGGAACGAGCGTCGCGGTTGATCTCCAAGCCGTCGAGCTGAATGGTCGGCGACTCGGCCGCCTGTGCACGGCTACCGTAGCTGGTGTAGCGGCGAAGCTGAGCGTGCACGCGCGCGATGAGCTCCAGCGGACGGAACGGCTTAACCACGTAATCGTCCGCGCCAAGCGAAAGGCCCCCGATCTTGTCTTGCTGGGCATCGCGCGCCGTCAGCATGATCACGGGATAGGTATGGCTGGAACGGATCGTACGCAGCAGCTCAAACCCATCGATATCGGGCAGCATGACATCTAGCAGCGCCAAATCGAACTCCTGCTCCAAAATCGCCTTGGCAGCATCGGCCCCGCTATAGGCAATCTGGACATCAAAGCCCTCTTTTGTAAGGTAGATGCCAACCAAGTCGGCGATGGCCTTTTCGTCATCAACTACCAGTATGCGCTCGTTCATGCGTGCTCCTCTCGCGCTCCATTATGCCTGAGGCGACGCACGCCACACACAACAAGCGTGGGTGATTAAGTCGGTCTTAAGCACCCTTGTGCCCGTTCGAACGCGGATGTGGGCCACGCACGCACGCGATGATCGCCGACGCCGGCAAACGATATACTCTAGTTTCAGAAGAGACCATCCCGTCGAAAGCGAAATCTGTGAAGTCCCTCACCTCTTTTGCAAAGCGCTCAGCCCAGCTTGCCGCCGGCTTTGTCTGCGCTATCGCCCTTGCCGCTGGCGCGCCCACCGTCGCCGGCGCCCAAGTGCTCACGACCGACAATGTTTGCGGCAAAACCGCCGATGCGCGCGGCATCACGGCCGAAAACCTGCCCGATATCGATGCGACCAATGCCCTCGTCATGGGCAAAGACGGTACCGTCTACTATGGGCGCGGCGCCGATGAGCAGGTCAAAATCGCCTCGATCACCAAGGTCATGACCGCAATCCTAACCGTCGAGAATTGCAAGATGGACGAGAAGGTCACGGTGAGCAACGCCGCAGCCACCGTGGGTAATTCGACCGCCGGCTTGCTCGAAGGCGACGAGCTTACCGTGGAGCAGGCACTACGCGGTCTGATGATTCCCTCGGGCAACGACGCCGCCATCGTGCTCGCCGAATATGTGGGCAAGAAGATCGACCCCAAGACCAAAGACGCCGAGGCCACATTTGTGAAGGCCATGAACGAGCGCGCTAAGAAGCTCGGCTGTACCGGTACGCTTTTTGAAAACCCGCATGGTCTGGACTTTGATGAGTGGGCTGGCAATATGCACTCAACCGCACACGACGTAGCGCTGATGATGCAGGAGGCCATGAAAAACGACACGATCCGCGAGGTCGTAGCGAGCGAGGATTCCTGGATCGAGGTCACGGGCGCCGACGGCACCGACCATTCGCATTCCATGGACACGCATAACTATTTGCTGGGCCAAGATGGCAACATCGGCGGCAAGACCGGCACCACCGACGACGCGGGCTATTGCTTTACGAGCGCCTACAACCGCGACGGCGACGAGATCTACACCGTTATTTTGAACTCCACCACCACCGATCAGCGCTTTACCGATACCGCCACCCTTGCCAACTGGTACTACGGTCACAAGGTGACGGTCGCAATCGCCAACACGCAAGAAAAGACCGCCAACGGCAACCCGCTTATGGCGCGCATTAGTCAAACCGACTGGACGGATAAGACAATCGACGCCACGCTCGCCGATCCCACGGCGCAAGCGACCGTGTTTTCTCTTGCCGGCGAGGTGACCGAAAAGGTTAGCTACGACGATCTTTCGGGCACGGTGCATGTGGGCGACAAGGTGGGCAGCGTTACACTCAAGCAGGACGGCACCAAAATCGCCGTTATGGACCTGGTTGCCGACGAGGAAGGCGCAGGGCCGAATCCCATTGAGTGGCTCCTTGTGAAGCTCGACCGCCTGGGCCGCCGCATCGACAACCGCCCGCTCACAGCCGAGAGCGAGACCGTAGCCAAGGCGCCCGAGATGTAAGATCGAAGAACAATACACTCGCTGAAAGGAGGTGTCCGAAAGGATGCCTCCTTTTTTTGAGGGTTCGAATCCCCAGCCGCCATTCTTGATAATAAAAAGGGCCCCAAATGGGACCCTTCTTCAAATTCGTACTGGCGGAGAGCTGGGGATTCGAACCCCAGATGCCCTTTTGGGGCATACTCGCTTAGCAGGCGAGCACCTTCGGCCTCTCGGTCAGCTCTCCGTAACAGCCGTTCTATAGTAACCAAACAGCCAAGGATGAGCAAGAGGAAATTTTCTAATTGCCTAGCAGCCTTTCCTTCTTGAAAGCTTCGCCTACCCCAGCGAGCGGTTGAGGGAGCCGAGCTCGTCGTTGCCCATGGTGCGCCACATTTGGAAGATACAACCGCGCGCCAGGAAAAAGAAACCGTTGTCGACCAGTTGCACAGCGGCATCTGCCAGCTGATTCGTCACGGCGGACACTGGCGGCAGCTCTAGTCCAGCCTTATGGATGGTCTCGACCGCTTCCTCGAACGTCGGAGGCTCGCTGACGCCCATCTCGTTCATAAGGCCCTGCATTTCTTCCAGCGCGCTGCTGCCCGACTCCTCGCCGCGCGGCACCAGACGGTAACAAGCCAGCGCCAGGTCGAGCTGATCGCAATTCCAATAGGCAAACGCCAAGCGATAGAACAGGTAGCCGATTGCAGAACGATCGCTGGCAATACGTAGGCCGTGGCGCGCCACCTCGATAATCTCGTCAAAGCGCTCCAGACGCGCAAGCACGTTGATGAGCGCAAAGTGCGACTGCATGGACGAGCGTGCCAGATCGTAAAGATGGCGCACCTCGGGCAGTGCTCGTTCAAAGTCCTCTTGCTCGGCGTAAAAGCTGCAGATCTCGTGCTGGGCAAAGTACAGCGCATCGGGCGCACGAAGGATTCGCACAGGGCGGTCTTCTTCCAACACCGGTAGCACCATGCGCACCAGCTGGTTATCGCAAAACTGCGTTTGAACCGGACCTGTCGCCAAAAGCTCGGCGACGGCGCACTTAGCCTCCAACTCCTCAACAAGACGGGAAAAGCCTTCAAAAGCACCTGTACGGTCGACTTTTGCCTGCTCGCGCAATTCAACAACACGGGCCACGTATGGGTCGTCGTCCTCTTCCATGACCTCCAGCTCGTCAGCCGTATCGGCAAGCAGCAGATCGCGCAGCGCCGGCGGCAGCATGCGATGGTCATCACGCGGACGAGCATGAACCTCCGCAGGTTCAATCGTCTCCGGAGCGGTTGACTCATATGCCTCAAGCACACGCTTGCACGGCATATCGTCCATGTCCATGCTCTCAAGATCCTTGGCGACAGGCACGCAATCGGCCAGATAGGCCGCGCGCCCAAAGAAATACGTTGCGACAACGCACTCGCCCTGCTCACTGTCGGGAGCAGCAATCTGCACATAGCAGCGCGTGATGCAGGTGCCCGCGGCAAAACACGCTGCCGCAAGCGTGAGCGCCACGCGCGCATCGTGCTCCGCGGCCCAGATCGCGCGCGTGTCCTCGTCCAGCTCGCGCCAGGCGTCATCTTGAGCGTCGTATTCACGTTGTGGCATAGCATCAACGACAGACTGCCCAAACCGAACGAGCATGATCCCCTCGGCAACGTTTGCCCGATAGGTATAGTCGAGCCGCGTGACCACGTTAAGCGCCTCGACAATACGCGCGAAGCGGGTACGCACATCCCACTCACCGCCCGGTTGGCAAGCCACCGTACCCGGTTCGCCCCACGGGTTATCGCTCGAGGCCGTATCGAGCAGTCGGGGAACATCGTTGGTCGTCTTAGCGATATGCCACGCATCAAAGAGCGCGCAGCCCTCAAGGCTCGGCGACGAGGCCGCGGGGACCAATCCAGCCCCGATGCGCTCAAGGATGCCGGAGAGGCGGTTGAGACGGCACTCGATGGCGAGCAGCGTGTCAATCTCGTCCTGCTCCAGCAGACTACGATCAAAATTGAGATAGAAAAGCTTTGAGCGATCGATGCGAGCCAGGCTCATCTCGGACTTAGCGGCGATGGTGCGCAAGCGGGGCAAGTCAATTTCACTCATAAGGGCGGCGGCATAGCGCTCGATACCGCTCGGATTCTCGGCATGGTCAACGCGGTAAAGCAGCGTCTCGATAGCATCAGGGAGCGGTGCCGTGTTAAAGCCCAAAAACACCTCGACCGGCTCGGGCAACTTTACGAGCTTGATCTTGTCGATAACATTTTGCATACCCTCGTCGAGTCCGCCGGCGTCCGCCGTGCTCGCAATGGCATTTTCGGAGTCAGCGAATATCACGTAGCGCAGGAACATCGATGCCATGAACTCGCCGTAAGGAAGGGAGCGGGTCGAATTCCATGTCTCGTGGTCGGACTGCTCGCGCATGGGGCCTTCGGGAGAGCCGACGGTTCGCGCGCACGCGCGCATCGTGCCGTTTGCTCCCCTCACCATAATCTCACCAATACCGGAGTCCGACTCGTCAAGGACCAGTTCCATGTCGGGATCGTTGGGCAGCGGAGCCTCGCTAACGGGGCGGTCCACCTTGTACACCTCACCCGAAACGCTTACGTAGCCCAAAAGCGACACATGGCTTTTGCCAACGAATTCGACGACATAACAAGATTCATGCTGATCCTCGCCAAAGAGTTTCCAGACCACGCCATACGAGCGTCCCGCTGGCTGCTCGGGCATCGCCGGAAAGCGCTTCTTGGGATCGAGAAACCTGAGCTTGTATGTCGGACGCTCTGCCACGAAATATCACCCTGATCGGTCGCTTGAGAAGGAGTGGTCGCGAATAAGTCGCGACATCTACTCGGAATCTTACACGAGTCGACAGGAAATCGTCCCTTTGGACGAAAGCACTCAAGCTGGCGTAAAAGAAAAGCCCCCGTTGCCGGGAGCTTTAATCTCAAATGGTGCGGCGTATAGGATTCCGCGCATCCGCTGCGCGGATCCGCACCGGCTTCGCCCGCCTGCCGGCGTGCTCGCCCGCGGGCTAAAAACGCTCCGCGTTTTCTTTACGCCCGCGCCTCGACCGAGGTTCGAATCAATGCGGTGTTTACGTAAAAGAAAAGCCCCCGTTGCCGGGAGCTTTAATCTCAAATGGTGCGGCGTATAGGATTCGAACCTATGACGTTCTGATTCGTAGTCAGACCCTCTATCCAGCTGAGGTAACGCCGCGACTTGTTGATTATTATGCACAGAGACTGAATAATGGTCAAGCATTTTTTCAAAAAAAGTTATCGAATTTGATTTTTAATCATTTGGAGGGCTTGGCGCGATCTTCGACGCATCGCGATATAAGAAAAGCCCCCGTCGCCGGGAGCTTTAAAGTTCAGTTGGTGCGGCGTATAGGATTCGAACCTATGACGTTCTGATTCGTAGTCAGACCCTCTATCCAGCTGAGGTAACGCCGCAACGCACGGATTATTATGCACGTGACCCCTCGATGGGTCAAGCGACAATTTGGAAAAATTTTACGAAGTGATGATTAAGACGCTCGCGCCTCGACCGAGGTTCGAATCCATGCGGTGTTGCCATAAAAGAAAAGCCCCCGTTGCCGGAGGCTTTGAATTTCAATTGGTGCGGCGTATAGGATTCCGCGCATCCGTTCCGCGGATCCGCGCCGGCTTCGCCCGCCTGCCGGCGTGCTCGCCCGCTCGCTACGGACGCTCCGCGTCCGCTTCACGCTCGCGCCTCGACCGAGGTTCGAATCCCTGTCTGGTCTCCAAAAAAGAAAAGCCCCCGTTGCCGGAGGCTTCAAGTTCAATTGGTGCGGCGTATAGGATTCGAACCTATGACGTTCTGATTCGTAGTCAGACCCTCTATCCAGCTGAGGTAACGCCGCAGCGCAAGATATATAAAACCACTTTAGCTTATTGGAGTCAAGCACAATCTCAAACTTTTTTGTGAAACGCAGTTTTGTCATGCTGCTCCGCATATACCGTCGTTCCCCGTACGATCGATTGGCTTTTCGATCACGTCAAACTTAGCATCAAGTTCCCTCAGGAGCGATCTCACCCGCTGGGCACAATCATAATCGGCAAACGAGATACTCAACATGCGAGCAACCTGGTTAGATGTCCGGACCCCATAGAAATGCTCCAGGGCCACAAGCCCCTCGTGCGCCACAAACGTCTCAACCACATGCGGCGACTCCTCGTAGCACCATTGGGTCAACGGACCCTCGCTCGTCTGTCGAACCACCAGGCCACCCATGCCAGACGGCTCACACGTCACAAGCAGGTACTCCCCGCCCTCGTCGCTCTCAAACAAAACCACCCGATCATCAAACAGCTCCATCGCGTCCCCTTTCTCTCGCTCTTATTTAGCAAAAGCATAGCAGGTAGATGGCTGTATACAGAACAGTTGTTCGTGTGTTTTCTATTGAGCTGTCCGCACAGCATGGTATGGCCGCACACAAAAAGGGCACCCCAAAAAGGAGTGCCCTAGCAAATCGCTTATGCAGCCAATCTACGCGACCGGCTCGATCTTCTCGAGGCCGCCCATGTAGGGACGCAGAACCTCGGGGATCGTGATGGTGCCGTCAGCGTTCTGGTAGTTCTCCAGAATGGCTGCCATGGTACGGCCAGCCGGCAGACCGGAACCGTTGAGGGTGTGCAGATAGCGCGAACCCTTGAAGTTCTCGGGGTCGCGATACTTGATGTTGGCGCGACGGGCCTGGAAGTCACCGCAGTTGGAGCAGGAGCTGATCTCCTTGTAGGCGTTGTAGCTCGGCAGCCAGACCTCGACGTCGTAGGTCTGACGGGCAGAGAAGCCCAGGTCGCCGGTGCACAGGCTAATCACGCGATACGGAAGACCCAGCTGCTGCAGCAGGAACTCGGCCTCGGCGGTCATGCTCTCGAGCTCTTCGTCGGACTCCTCCGGCTTGGCAAACTTTACCATCTCGACCTTGTCGAACTCGTGCTGGCGAATGATGCCGCGGGTATCGCGACCAGCGGAGCCGGCCTCCTCGCGGAAGCAGGGGGTGAAGGCGGTGTAGCGGCGCGGCAGGGTATCGGCGTCGAGGACCTCACCGGCGTGCAGGTTGGTGAGCACGACCTCGGCGGTGGGGATCAGGAAGTTGTCGCCCGAGACGTGATAGGCGTCGTCCTCGAACTTGGGCAGCTGGCCCGTGCCGAACATGGTCTGACGCTTGACGACGATGGGCGGCCACCACTCCTTAAAACCACGGCTGGTGTGCGTATCGAGGAAGAAGTTGATGAGGGCGCGCTCAAGACGGGCGCCGGCGCCACCGAGAACGGTGAAGCGGCTGCCGGAGAGCTTGTTGCCGCGCTCGAAGTCAAGGATGTCGAGGTCGGTGCCCAGATCCCAGTGCGGCTTAAAGTCGAAGTCGAACTCGCGCGGGGTGCCCCAACGACGGCGCTCGATGTTCTCGTCCTCGTCCTTGCCGTACGGCGTGGCCTCGCAAGGAATGTTGGGCAGGTGAGCCATGAAGTCGTACTGCTCCTGCTCGAGGGCGGTGCGGCGCTCGGCCAGACCGTCAATCTTCTCGTTGACGGCGCGCACGGCCTCCTTGGCGGCCTCGGCCTCGTCCTTCTTGCCCTCCTTCATCAGGGCGCCGATCTTCTTGGACTCGGCATTGCGCGTGGCTTGAAGTTCCTCAACCTCGGTGATGACGGCACGACGCTCGTCGTCGAGCTCAAAGAACTTCTCGCGATCCCAAGACGTCTGGCGGTTAGCCATGGCGACATCGATGGCATCAGGGTTCTCGCGAACAAACTTGATATCAAGCATTAGATCCTCCGGCGATATACATTCCATTTAGGTTGCAACCTTGTACATGTATGGGCAAGTATATACTTATGAACGTTTACGACCCAACTCAACTACGCAAGAAGGCACCCAATGGACGCAGTTTTTTCCTTTTTGTTTGGCACCCGCACCGGTTTTGCCATCCTTTTCGCCGGCGGCATCCTGCTGTTTGCGATTCTTGCCTTTGTAATGGAGAAGCGCACCCATAAGATGTATGTCGACCGCGGCCCCAAATCCGAGGACGAAGAAGACAGCTTCTGGGACTAACCCGCCAAAAAGGGACAGGTTTATTTTGGTCGGTTTTATCCGGGCGAACGCAAGCGCCCCGCAACTGGAATTGAGCCAGTTGCGGGGCGCTTTTCGCTAAAAGGACAAAACCGCAGGAAAAACCTGCCAAAATAAACTGTCCCTTTTTTGGTCGGTTTTACTGGAGGGTTGCGTCGATTGCCTTGACCAGGGCGCTGCGCATGCCGGCGTCCTCGAGCGCAACGACGCCCTTGATGGTGGCACCACCGGGCGAGCATACGGCATCCTTCATCGCCGCAGGATGCTGGCCAGTTGCAAGCTGCAGCTTTGCCGTACCCAGCACCATCTGGCTCACAATGCGATAAGCATCCGCACGCGGGATACCGTGCTTGACCGCCGCATCGCCCAGGGCCTCGATTGCCATAGCGACAAATGCCGGAGCGCAACCACCCACCGTGCCGCCCACGAACAGCAGGCTCGTGTCGAGCTCAACCACCGTGCCAAGCTTGCCAAGTAGATCGAGCACCACAGCGCGCCGCTCGTCATTGAGCGTCGAAGCCTTCTCGCAGGCGATGACGCCCTCACCCACTGAAACCGGCGTGTTGGGCACCGTCGAGATATGCGCGACGTCCGGCAGGACCTGCTCCCACTTGGCACTGTCCCAGGTCCAGGCAACCGACAGAACGACCTTTTTGGCAAGAGCATCCTTGAGCGGGGCGAATACCTTCTCGATCATGTACGGCTTGACCGCAGCGACCACGATATCGGATGCGGCGACAACCTCGGCGGCATCGTGGCAAGCGGCCATCCCGCGCGCCTCACAGCGCTCAACCAGTGCGTCGTAGCGACCCGCGCAGGCGCACATGTCGCTCGCAGCTACACCGGCAGCGATCCAGCCATCGGCCATAGCGCTCGCCATATTGCCAAAACCGACAAATCCAATCTTCATATCGCATAGTCCTTTCAGACACATTCCTCAAAACGAAAGGTATTGTCCCACGCCATTGTTTCGTATTGCCGACCTATTTGTGATACGGCTCGCCACGACTGATCTTGCAGGCACGGTAAATCTGCTCCAGCAGCACCACACGCGCCAGGTTATGCGGCAAGGTAATGCGTCCAAAGCTGAGCATCTCGTCGGCTCGTGCGCGCACGTCATCGCTCACGCCGTCCGAACCGCCGATTACAAAGGCAATGTCGCTGCTGCCTCGCAGCATAAGATCGTCGAGCCTCGCCGAAAACTCCTCGCTCGAGCGCTCCTTGCCCTCGATAGCCAGCAGGATCACATGCGCTCGAGATGGCAAGGCGGCAAGAATCGCCGCCCCCTCCTTGTCGCGCGCGGCATCCACGCCGCCCGCCTTAGCCGGGTCGATATCGGCCACCTCGCGGATATCCACCTTGGCATAGGCACCTAGGCGCTTGGTGTACTCAGCGCACGCGTCCTTCCAAAAGCGCTCCTTGAGCTTACCGACGCAAACGACGGTGTATTTCACGCGCGTCTACTCCTTCGAATCGTTTTGAACTTTGCCGGCGGCCAGCATCTGCTCGAACATCGAAGCCGACTGCGAAAAGTCGCTCGGCAGCACGACCGTCGAGGTTTTACCCGTGCGAGCGAACTCCGTCATCATCTCGGACCACTGCGTAAACATGAACAGTTGGTTGGCCTCGTCATTGCCGACACCCGTCTCCTGGATGATCTCGAGCGAATCTTTGATACCCAGCGCGATGGCCTTGCGCTGGTTGGCGATGCCCTCGCCCGCCTTTTCCATAGCCTCGGCCTCGGCGGTCGCCTCGGTGACGCGCTTGATGCGGTCGGCCTCGGCGAGCTCCTGCGCGGCAGCGCGCTTGCGCTGGGCAGCGTTGATGTCGTTCATGGAGTTCTCAACCTCGGTCGGCAGTGCGATTTTGGTGATGAGCGTCGACACGAGGGTGAAGCCGTAGGCGGCCATCTGCTCGGAAACGGTAGCGTTGACATCCTTGGCGATGTCATCCTTCTTGGCAAAGACCTCATCGAGTGTGTAGACGGGGATGGAGGAGCGCAGGGCGTCGGTGATGAAGTCGCGCATCTGGTCGACGGGCTCCTGCAGCATATAGTAGCTCTTGTAGATGCCCGAATCTGCCGGGCCGGCGCCCATGTCATAGCTCACGTGGTACTGAGCGGAGACCTCAAGGCCAATGGTCACGTTGTCCTGGGTCTTAACGTCGATGCCAAAACCATTTTTCATGGTGCGCAGACTCACCGTGGCGGCCTTGCGGTCAATCACGGGCACCTTCACGTGGAAGCCCGCGTTGACGATACGATTGAACTTACCCAAGCGCTCGATGATCACAGCGTGCTGCTGCTCAACGACGTAGCA
The DNA here is from genome assembly GCF_003467795.1 of Collinsella sp. AM36-4AA. Classification (NCBI taxonomy): domain Bacteria; kingdom Bacillati; phylum Actinomycetota; class Coriobacteriia; order Coriobacteriales; family Coriobacteriaceae; genus Collinsella; species Collinsella sp. AM36-4AA. The sequence goes on along the minus strand of NZ_QSHS01000003.1, from coordinate 49,919 downwards.
GGCGTTGGGGAGCAGCAACAACAGGATGATGATGGGAATCAAAAGGCTGGTAAGGGCGGCGATGATACCGGAAAATAGCATGGTCTCTCCTCTGATAGGCACACGTTGGTACTAGGATACCCGTCCAAGGAGATCGTGCATAACAAAAAAGCTCCCATTGCTGGGAGCTCTTTCAATCAATGGTGCGGGCGAAAGGACGTCCGCGTATCCGCTTCGCGGATCCGCACCGGCTTCGCCCGCCTGCCGGCGGACTCGCCAGCTCGCTAAAAACGCTCCGCGTTTTCTTGACGCTCGCTCCTTCACAGGTTCAAGTCCCTGCGATGGGCATATAACAAAAAAGCCCCCATTGCTGGGAGCTCTTTCAATCAATGGTGCGGGCGAAAGGACTTGAACCTTCATGGGGTTGCCCCCATACGGACCTGAACCGTACGCGTCTGCCAATTCCGCCACGCCCGCGTGCAGGAATTAGAATAACGGAGCGCCACCGCGAACGCAAGAACTATTTTTGAAAAAGTTTGCAGGCATTTTCCCAAGCGGCATGCGCGATTGTTTCGGCGTCCTCACCAGTGCGATCGACACGGTCGTTAACCAGCGCGTTTGCCGTAATGGAGATCATTGCTGGCTCGCATTCAAGACCGCGAATGGGCTCCGGCGCCATATACGGGCAATCCGTCTCGAACAAAATGCGGTCGAGCGGGGTCGCCGCAAATGCCTCGCGCACGTCATCGTTGCGCTTAAAGGTGGCCGCACCACCATAGGCGATATAGCAGCCCAGCTCCACAAAGCGCTCCATCGTGGCGCGGTCCTCGCCAAAGCAGTGCAGCACGCAACCGGCCTGAGGCACACCCACCTCGCGCAGCACGTTGTACGCATCCATATGCGAGGTGCGCTCCCCATCCGAGTCCTCGTGCCGCAGGTGCAGCTCCACCGGCACATTGCGGCGCACGGCAACTTCGAGCTGACGCGCCATGCAATCAATCTGCACACTGTGGGGCGCCGGCGCGATGTCGTCGTCGTAATCCGTGTGGTAGTCCAGACCGATCTCGCCGATACCGGCGCACAAAGGGTCATCGAGCGCAGCAACAACCTGCGCGTGAATGTCATCGGTATAATCCGGCGCGCCATAGGGGTGAACGCCAGCGAGATACTTGATCTGCGGAATATCCCGCATCGGCAGAATTTCGCGCACGAGCCAGTCGCTATAGTCCGTCACGCTGCGCTTGTCGGCGATGGGGTCGAGCATCGTCACCAACAGGTCGACGCCCGCGGCTTTGGCGCGCACGAGCGTCTCGGGCACTTCTTTCCCCCAAAACGAAAGCAGATGCGCATGCGTGTCAGCAAGCGGTGCCAAGGGCACGGGACAAGCAACCGTCTTCTTTTTCTTGGTAAACGTCACGCGTTCGGCATTAGGCATCATGGATGAGCTCCTGAGCCAGGCGGATAAAGTCGGCAACATCAAGCGTTTCTGCGCGCGTGGTGGGTGCGATACCGCAAGCCTCAAAGGCGGCGTCGAGCACGTCCTTGGCAAAGCCGTTGGCGCTCATGGAATTGCGGATGGTCTTGCGGCGCTGAGCAAATGCAGCATCAATCACGCGGGCCACAAACTCGCGATCGAGTCCTTCGGGCGCCACGCCGTCAACACGGTCGATACGCACGACGGCCGAGTCCACGTGCGGTGCCGGCATAAAGCAACGTGGCGGCACCTCAAAGCGACCCGTAACCTGCGCATACAGGCCGAGCTTTGCCGTGTAGCCGCCATAGGTCTTGTTACCCGGCACCGCGGCAATGCGATCGGCAACCTCCTTTTGAACCATGACCACGGCACGCTTGAGCGCGGGCATCGTCTGGAAGAACTGCAGGATGATCGTCGCCGCCACGTTATAGGGCAGGTTCGCGACAAATACCGTCGGCTCACCGCCTGCAGCCTGCTCAATCTGCCCCGTCGTCACCTTGAGCGCGTCGCCCATGATAAAGCGGAAGTTGGCATAGTCGGCGGCATGGGCATCGAGCACCGGTTCGAGTTCGGGATCGGCCTCGATCGACGTGACGCACGCCGCCTCCTGCAGCAGCGCGAGCGTGAGCGTACCAACGCCCGGGCCAACCTCGAGCACGCGCTCATCGCCCGTGAGCTCGGAAAGCTCGCAAATGCGCTCAATTACATGGTTGTCGATCAGGAAGTTCTGGCCCAGGCGATGCTTGGTCGCAAGGCCAAACTCCTCCAGCAGCTCCCTTGTTGCCGTGGGGTTTGCCAAAGGCGAAGTTGTCATAGTTGCCTCCTTAGCATGATGGCGGCGTCTTGAAACAAAAGGGCATGGACCGTTGCGGCCATGCCCTTACATCTAAACAGCAAATTGCCGATATGGCGCGCGGCGTCTTAGCCCAGACGCGGGAACAGCGGCTCACCCTTCTCGACGGGCTGACCACCGGCAAGCAGGCCCCAAGCGCAAATGCCCTTGAGGTCGTCGCTCGCGGCCTCGTCCTCGCAGGACAGGCGGCGCAGGGCTTCGGCAGAGGTCTGAGGCATGAGCGGCATCAGCAGGTGAGCGGCAATGCGGATGGCCTCGAGCAGGTTGTAGATCACAAATGCCAGCTCGTCAGCCTTAGCCTCATCCTTGGCAAGCGCCCAAGGCTCGGAGTCCTCGATGTAGTGGTTGGCGGCGTGGATGAGCTCCATAACCTCGTCCTTGGCTCCGCCGTAATCGAGCACGTCCATCTTGGCCATGTAGCGGTCGACCAGGCCATCGGCGATCTTTGCCAGCGGGTTGTCGAACGCATCGAACGATGCGGGCTTGGCGGGCGCGCAACCGTCAAAGTACTTGCCGCTCATGTTGAGCGAACGCGAGATAAGGTTGCCCCAGCTGTTGGCCAGGTCGGCGTTGTAGACCTGCTCCATGCGATCGAAGCTGATAGCGCCGTCGGTACCGGGAACGACGTCGGTCATAAAGTAGTAGCGATAGCCCTCGACGCCCAGCATGTCGATAACGTCCTGCGGAGCGATGGCGTTACCGCGGCTCTTGGACATCTTCTCGGCCTTGCCGGTCTCGGCATTGCGCACGGTCAGGAAGCCGTGGGCAAAGACGTGCTCGGGCAGGGCCTCGCCGATGGCCATGAGCATGGCGGGCCAAATGACGCAGTGGAAGCGGATGATGTCCTTACCCACGATGTGGAACTGCGCGGGCCAGCGATAGGCCAGCTCGGCACGCGCCTCGTCGGTGTCGACACCGTAGCCGACGGCCGTCATATAGTTGAGCAGCGCGTCAAACCATACATAGGTCACATGGCCCTCGTCAAACGGAACCTGGATGCCCCAGTCAAAGCTCGTGCGACTCACGGAAAGGTCGTTGAGGCCGCCCTCGACAAAGCTGCGAACCTCGTTCATGCGGAACGCAGGCTCGACAAAGTCGGGGTGCTCGTCATAGAGCTTGAGAAGCTTGTCCTGGAAGGCGGAAAGCTTAAAGAAGTAGGACTCCTCCTGGACGCGCTCAAGCGGACGGTGGCAGTCGGGGCATAGATGCTGGCCGACGCTGCCGTACTCCTCGTCGCCCTTCTGGACCTGCGTATCAGTGAAGTAGGTCTCGTCAGGCACGCAATACCAACCGTCGTAGCTGCCCTTATACAGGTAACCGGACTCCTTCATGCGCTCCCACAGGTACTGCACGGCATGATGCTGGCGCGGCTCGGTGGTGCGGATGAAGTCGTCGTTGGAAATCTCGAGCTTGCTCCAAAGCTCCTTGAAGTGCGGGGCCTGGCTATCGGTCCACTCCTGCGGCGTCATGCCATGCTTGGCTGCGGCCTCGGCGACCTTCTCGCCGTGCTCGTCCATGCCGGTCAGGAACTTGACGTTATAGCCGGCGGAACGGCGATAGCGAGCCTGAACGTCGGCGATGATGGTGGAATAAGCCGTGCCCAGGTGCGGATCGGCGTTGACGTAGTAGATGGGCGTCGTGATAAAGAACGAAGGCTTGCTTTGATCCATGGGGTTTGTCCTCCAGAAAAACGTTGCATACAGAGGATGATTCTAGCGCAAGGGCTGGATATCCTCCATCTATTGCATATCGAGCACCATGGCATAGACATCGCGCTTGCGGCGCGAATACTTCTGAGACAGGCGCTTGGCCACCGCAGACGCGGGCTTCCCCTCCTCGAGCGCGGCGCGGATATCCTCGCGCAGGGCCTCGTCGGGATCCGCTGCCGTGGCGCCGACCGGCACGATACCGGCCTCCTCATCCTCGCTCGGTGGCGCGATGACCAGCGCAATCTCGCCCTTTACCTCGCCGCGAGCACGCAGCTCCTCGGCAAGCTGGTCAGCGGGCCCGCGCAAGACCTCCTCGTGCAGCTTGGTGAGTTCGCGGCAGACGGCAACCTCACGCTGGGGAAAGACCTCCGCCACGGCCTCGAGCGTCGCCACGATGCGATGTGGAGACTCGTAGAAGATGAGTGCGCCGGGCACCACGGCAAGGCGCTGCAAACGGCGCACACGGTCGCCGTGCTTTCGGCCCAAAAAGCCCTCGAAGAAAAAATGCTCGCAGGGAATGCCGGACGAAACAAGCGCCGTGACGCAAGCAGAGGGCCCGGGAATAACTTCGACGGGCACATCGGCCTCACGCGCCGCCTCGACCAGCGCCTGGCCGGGATCGGACACGCTCGGCATGCCGGCGTCCGAGGCAAAAGCGAGGGTCTCCCCCGCCAGCAGACGGTCGACCAGGCCGGCGGCGCGGCTGGCGATCACATTCTCGTCGCAACGGACAAGCGGCTTGGAAATGCCCAGGTGCATCAGTAGCTTTGACGTCACACGCGTGTCTTCGCAGCAGATGGCATCAGCAGCGGCAAAGGCCTCACCAACGCGCGGGGACAGGTCGCCCAGGTTGCCGATGGGCGTGCCGACCACATAGAGTTTGCCCGTATGGGCGCTGTTTTGCGTCATATCAACCTATTCAATCATGCCGCGCTCGAGCGTACCGAGCGCCGCGCGGGCGTCCCATGCTGCAATGCGCTTCTCGGTCTTCCACGTTTGGAAGAACCAACCGGCAGCCGGCGCAAACGAAGCCAGCTGGTTGGCGATAAACACGCGCTCGTAGGCATTGCGGCCCTCGGGCGTAACCGACGAGTTGGCAAAGATCGCCGCGCCCGACCATTCGCCCACCAGCACGGGGAACCCAGTCGAAATCGCTTCTTTAAGCTCGCGCTTGTTACGCGAAATCGCCGTCGTCAGCCCGCGAGGGCTCGTGATGTCGAGCGCATACTCGTCGCGGTAATGGTACAGGTGAAGGTCCATGTAGACGTTCTTGTACTTGGCGCCGCGCATAAAATGCTTCCACTCGCTGGGATGCCCCGACGACGAGAAGACGACGATCTTATCCTCGGGCATATACGAACGGACGAGCTCGTAGGCATCGCGATAGAAATTGCGCAGGTAGTGAGCAGGAATGCCATCCGTCATGGTGAAGAGGCTCTTGCGAACGCTCATCTGCGGCGTGTCCAGCAGCTCAATGCCCAGCAGGCTCTCGGCCTCGCCATAGCGATCGGCCAAGCGCTCGAGCACGTCGAGTGCGACATGACGGCCGTTGGTGGACGAATGCCACTCGGCAACAGCCTCCGGCGTGGTGGGCGAATCGTTGGAATCGCCCTGGCCACCGGGCACGGTTGCCAGATCGAGCAGCACGCGGATGTCGTACTTGGCAGCCCACTCAATTGCGCGGTCGATGTAATCGACAACCGATATGTAGGAGGCATCGGACTCCTGTGAGCCAAAGGCATACCAGGGCACCGGCAGACGCACGGCATTGAGACCGATCTGCGCCATGCGGCGAAAATCGTCCTCGCTCACAAACGTCTCGTAATGGCGGCGCATGCGCTCGTTATAGGCGGCGGTACCCATGGCCTCCTGTAGCTCAGCCGCGTTGGATGCACCGGTCGCCGCGTACAGCGACGGGGTCACCCAAGGCTCGGGAATAAACCAGCCAGAGAGATTAACGCCGAGTATCCTCTCCATCACTGCCCCCTTCGGATCATGCAGGTCGAACCCGCATCGTATTGCGTAGGATAAGTATCGTTTTGAGTATACCCGCGTGTGCGGACAGGCGACCGAACGGTCTGCAAAGTGACGCGAAAGTGGGAGGAATGTCTGGGAGCAGACGGACTCGGAATGGTGCGACGAGGTGTGTACGCGCGCCGGAGGCAGGCACCGGAAAGTGTGTCCCGTTCTGAGCCCTTATTCTGGGACGCAGTTTCCGCAGAACCCTACATAAAAGAAAAGGACCCCTTTGCAGAGGTCCTAGTCAATTCAAGGTGGCGGGGAAGGGAATCGCGTCCGCGCGCTGCGCGGACGGACCGCTGCGGCGCTTACGCGCCTTGCGAGCTGCGCTGGCAAACGCTTACGCGTTTACTCAGCTCCGCGCCCTCACGGGGTTCGATTCCGTGCGAGGGCTACATAAAAGAAAAGGACCCCTTTGCAGAGGTCCTAGTCAATTCAAGGTGGCGGGGAAGGGAATCGAACCCCTGACACGAGGATTTTCAGTCCTCTGCTCTACCAACTGAGCTACCCAGCCATTTGAGGTGTGCCTTGTTTCAAGGCTTGATTAGTATAACCAAGGACGCGTTCCGGTCAACCGAGAATTTCAAAAAAGTTTTTGAGCACAGCCTCGGTTCTTTAAATCGGCACGTCAGAGGCATCAGCCGGCAGCAAGAAGTTTTTCGCTCAGAGCCGCACGGGCAAACTCACTTGGCGTCATCCCCTCGGCAGCCGCCCGTCGACGAATGGCCTCCTTCATTCCCAGAGGAATCTTGACCGACAGCGTTGCCGTCCCCTCACCTGAGAGTGGGGGCCGTCCATGCACGATCCCACCAACGGTGTGTTCGCCATCCGGAAACTCTCCGCGCTCGTACGACTCGCACCACGCGTCAATCATTTCATCCGTTACAACCTGACCATTAGCGGCCGTATACGTCTTGCCCATCATCGACCCCTTTGCCGAGCCCGTTCAATCTCCTGCCAAAATTTCTTCTGGACTGGAGACAAGGCATGAATGATAAGCCCCCACGGACAAGCTCGACCGCGACAAGCTCCACGCTTCGTCCGTCTGGGAGCCATCCAATCGCAAGCCATCTCGGCGGCTCGTCCTTCGGCTCGCGACGAATGCACTCAGTAACCGCAAGCCAAGCGCTAAGCACCTGCTTTTCCGTCAGGTGCTTTTTAGCGTTGGGATGGATCTCAACATCCATGCATCTTCTCCTCCATCTTACCCAATTTCGTATGACGAAAGTCCGCTGTCGCCAATTCTTAAGCCGGCACGCGTTGGAGAGCAGGGATCGAAACAATGATTGAAGGACGCTCTAGTACGGCCCAGGCGCCGGGGCAGGAGCACATACGCCAGGGACGTACGTTTTCGTAGCATACGAGGACATAGCCACGTGCATCGATAAAGGCGATATCGATGGGATAGGCCATAAAACACGTATGGACCGAAGAGCAGCGTGGAAATGCCATGACGAGCGGCAGACCGTTGGCGGCAACCGGACACCGTCCCAGCATGCCGCGCAGGCGCACGGCAAACGACTCCGCCACCGCAAACTCGGCCGGCGTCCAGCCCAGCCTATTGAGTGCCCGCGCGTAGGCGATGTAGGACGAGACCGCGGTCACATGACCACCCCCGGACGCCATGGATCGACCGTCACCGCGCGCTCGTGCGACAACGTTGTCGGCGCCCCCAGCGGAACGCCAGCGATGCTGAGAGAAGTCGGCCACGGCTCATAGTGCATGGTGCAGGTGTAGGTCCTAAACGTACCGGATAGGGAGAGCAGGCCACCATCCGATGCCTCCGCGCCTTGCTCGCTCGACACTTCGATCTGCAAGTCATAGCCTTCCATGGCATTCAGAATTTGAGTCCGGACCGTCGCCGAGGCATCGACAGAGCTTTCGTCGCCCTCCCCGCTCGGCGCCACGGCGTGCGCCAACACGATGTCGGGCACCACGCGGTCGAAGCGCGCGACAGCGCTGGCAAAGATCATGACGTTGTATACGATGAGTGCCAGCACCAGCAAAACGGGCGTAACCACTGCTATCTCCACCGTCGCTTGGGCGCGCTCCTCGCGCAGACGCATGCGGATACTCATTACGACCCACCGCCCAGAGCGCCAACCAGCGTGGCGACATCGACGGTGAGCGGGATGGAGCCGCCGCCGGGCAGAGGAATCTCCGCAAGCGTGAACACCGTACCGCTGATGGTGCGTTCGACTTGATATTCCAACGCCTCGCAAAGCGCCTTGGGATCGGTCACGCCCAACGGAATACTTCGCAGTTTGTCTTGCGCTTGAGAGAGACCAGCAATGTCAGACCCCGGGCTCTTAATGACGTTGGCGGAATCAGTCAGCACCGGCTTTCGCAGGCGCAAGTCGCACGGTTCCAAACCCAGCGCCGCCACGGACGCCGAAACGGTATCGCCGAGCCACGATGCAATGGAGCCCAACGCGCCGCTGCCCCCTCCTAGGCCTTTAATCATCTCGTCCATAAGTTCGTCGGCCGAACCTTGGATGTCTCCGTATCCCACAAGCAGCCGCCCCCAGACATCCATGACGCCGTCGAGCACGCCGGCAACGCCGCCCGAGCGTTCCTTCAATGTCGAGAAAAATCGCGAAAGCACGTTGTTTTGCGCCGTCGCCCCATCGGGCGCCAGCACCGCGGCAGAGATGGCACCGCGATCGCCAAGTCTGACTGCCGTGTTAAACGAAGAGTTGAGTTCATCGGAGCTCGAGATGGCACCCGAAACCGCAAAGGCAACCACGCCGTTGCGACCGGGCGGAGCGATACGCGGGCGCTCACCGGAAAGTTCTTTGATGGCGGTATCGAACGCATTGCCCGCACGGTCGGCTTCGTCCTCGGTCTGACGCTCGAGCTCGAGCTCCTTGTTGCGACAGTCGACGTAGTCCTCCAGGGCGTCTTTAAACTTGTCAAAGTGATACTCGAAGCCGTTTTCGATAGAGGTTGAAGGCGCCGCAACAGCACCAAGCGACAAAACGCCAAAATGGCATTTGCTGCATTTATCCTGTCCATCGTAATCGGCAACCGAAGCAAATCCGCTCGGCGTCCCTTTCTTATAGTTAGGGCAGGTCGTCCCGTAATGCAGATACGCCTTGTCATCGTTCACGCTCGTCGGCCACACCGCATCGGTATAGAGTTCCGTCGCCCGAACCTCATCAGAGTTGCGCGGCAGCAGCGGAATATAGGAGGAAACCCTGTCTCCGTTCTCGGTTATATATGCCCGATCGACCTCCGCGTTCGCATAGGTATAAAACGCCTTACGCGCCGCAGACTCTGCCTTCATCTCGACACTCGAGCCCTGGGGCTTCTCATTTGTCAGACGCCAATGGTAGTAGTCCTTCGCGCGATCAAGGGCAACTTGAGGCTCCCACGTAACGCTCGATGAGTAATGCGGATTTTGAACACCGGAAAGATCCGTTAGGCTTTTCGCGCGCTCCCACATGCAAGAACAGCTGCCGACCGAGCCCTTGTCAGACCCACCACAATCCGCCAGCCAAGCACGCTCTTTAGCCTTCGCCGTGTCCTCAGAAGCCTTCCGCAGCTCCTCGGCCGCACGCTCTAAATCATCTGATGTGTCTTTAATGGTATCGGTCGAGATCTCGGACCCTTTGAGCGCAGCGAAGTCCGACTCGGATGTCCTGGGCACGGCAAGCGCCGTACCGGTATAGGTCACACTATCGGTATCCTGCGCCGACACCGCCTGCGTGGCACGCGCGGCGATCAGATACGGCAGAGCCGTCTCGATTTTCTGTAAGCCTTCCGATGCGCTTTTGGCAAACTTGTTGCGCGTTTTAATGATCTCGATCCCGGTGTCGACCATATTGCCGGCAACCGGCTCGGCACCCGGGATGAGGATGGCGACCAGGCCCGTCCCGATCGTGGCAAACCCCGCCAGCCCCAGACTCAAGATACTCGCATCAACCACCGTGGCAGCCGTGTGATAGGACGACACCACGTTGGCACCCGCCAGCGCGCCGCTATCAGCCGCCACCTGGGTGTCCCCGGCACGCGACATGCTCCATATCGCCGCGGTCGACGAAAACAACAATGTGAGCACCACTAGGATGACCACGGCAGAAGAAAGCGTGGTATAGGCACCGTCTTCGATAAACAGATCGACACCGGCTCGACCCATAAAGCCACCTCGCTTGCAATGGCAACTCGGACGGCGCGTCAAAACGCGTCTAGACCAGAAACGCTTAATCCCATGTAGCAATCCACGAATCATAATCTCCCTCCAGCCATTCGGGACGCGATTGATACGAGACATCGACCTTGAGCTCAACGTAGCCGCCCTCGGCGGTACCACCCATAGCCTGCGCAAACGCACCGATCACGGGCAACGGCTTGACCTCGCCGGAAACGGACACGGACGAGACGCCACCCGCACCGGCCCGGCCAAGCTCGATATCCCACGACAGCGGCCCGCCGGCATGAAAAATCGAAACGTTGGGCACTGCGGCAAGCCGGCGGCGAGTGAACTCCTCAAGATCGTCGTCCTCCGCCGTCGTCGTGGTCATGAGCCGCGCGGTCTCGGCGGCGGCAGACTCCATGACCGCGCGCGTATAGAGCAGGCACACCGGTTGCAGTGCGAGAAGGATGAGCGTCAGAAACGTCGGCAGCAAAAAAGCGGCCTCGACCGTAGACTGCGCCCGGTCCTCGCACGCGATATCAATACAACGCGATGTCCTTAGCGCCCGCAGCGGCGTCGATAACCAACATCGAGGCAACGCCATGGGATGCCGCCCGCTCAACCAGCGCCGCCAAGCGCCCATCGGTGCCAGCACGCCAAAGTCCCGCAATCGCCAGCACGATCGATAACAGCGCCACCGTGACGATGGCGTATTCCACAGTCGCTTGGGCAACCTCCTCACGCAGAACGCCATGCATTTCACGACCCCTCCTTTGAGCTTATTGTTTGCGGGACCAGGCGCACGGCGCGCAGACGACACGAAGCATCGCCAGTATCCGCAGCAACCGTCACCATATCGACCCAGCCGCGTCCGTCACGCACGATAGCGCCCCACACGTTGCCCTTGATGTCGAGATAGCCGCTCAGAGCAAGTTGTGCCGTGGGTACCTCGCGATAGGCACGCAGCATATCCGCCGCCGCTCCGGTCATCGGTCGGTCCTCGGACCATGCAAGCCGGACCGCAATCGCGTTGCCCTCAGGCGAATCCGTCACAGTGTCAGACCGCTTGTCGAGCGTCCGCAGAAAGGTTTGCGCCGTGACAGCGACATCCGAATCGTCCGCATCTCGCATCTCATCTTCTTGAGACGCCACCGCCGAATCTGAGCCCGAATCGAAGGCGGTCCCAGGACGCTGCTGCCGCGCGGCGTTAAGCCCCCAAAGCACCGCCGCTATCGCCACGGTCAGGCAAGCAAACACCAGCAGCACCCCGACGGGGCGCTCGCCCTCTACAGGCTGTTGATGCCCTCGCTGATCGCATCCCATAGCTCTTTAACCTTGCCTTTAAATGCAACGATGGCAATAATCGCGATCACCACAAGTACGCCCACCAAAATGGCGTACTCGGTGGTACCCTGCGCGCTCTCCTCCTGCAACAGCTCCTTGGCATGCTGGCGAGTGTGAATCGCCCGGCAAAAAGCCCAGCTCCAAGCCTTGTCAGCAACTTCGACCATCGTGTTCATGTATTCCTCCCTACATCATCCCGCCTGCTCCCAGCAGCGGGCCCAATATGGACAGAAGCAACGCCGGCAAGATGAGCGTGCCGGTGGGAATCAGCAGCTTGACGGGCGCACGCTCGATCTCGCGCTCGACCGCGGCGCGATGAGCCGCACGGATCTCGCGACTTTGAGCGGCCAGCGTCTCGGCAAGTGGGGCACCCAGGGCGAGCGCCTGCCCCACCGTGATGGCAAAGGTCTCGAGCGCTCGCACGTCCAGGTCGCGCGCGGCGGCCAACAGCTCGTCCTCACGCGTGCCCACGCCCACCTGCCACACCATGCAGGCGCGCTCAAGGCGAAGAGCCAGCACTGACCGGCGGTTGGCGCAGAAAATCTCAAGCGCCGCATCAAACGAAAGACCGGCCGAAAGACCCAAGCGCACAACATCGATCATCTCGGAAACTTCGCCGAGCGACACTCGCGCCGGGCCGCCCGCTCCAACCGCGCCCTTCACTCGCGCGGTCAGAGCATCGACCACCGAGCGACCTGCGGCAGCGACCAGCACCGCCTCGCGCTTGCAGGCCCCTGCGATCTTGCGTGCATTCGCCCGATCCAAACCCGTCGCGACAAATACACTCAGGGCGCACAGGCAAGCCGCAACTGCAACCGGGGCGCTCATAGCTCCACCCGCATAATGCGCCGGATAACCACCAGGGCAACGGCGTTGAGGGCAAGACCCAGCACCACAGCGCCCGCGCCGGCGGGCGTCGCAAGACCGCGACGAAAATCTGCCGAAAGCAGCGCCAACACCGCGCACATGCCCGCCGGCATCGCCGCGACCATATGCGCAGACATGCGAGCCTGCGACGTCTTAACATCCAGGCGGCGCTTGAGCTCAATGCGCTCCCCCACCATGCTCGACGCCTCGGACAGTAAGTCGGCAAGCGGAGCGCCGGTGCGCTGAGACACCTTAAGCGCCAAGGTCACAAGCGAAAGACCGGGGGCGTCGATACGCACGAGCAAGTCATCGAGCGCGTCGGTCGCCGAGATGCCGCAATCGATCGCCGCCGCCACCCGCAAAAACTCGGTATGCACTGGCTCTTGCGCATGAGCGCCCACAAAGCGCATGCCCTGGGCCAGCGAATGTCCCGAGGCAAGCGACATGGAAAGTGCGGTAAACGCCTCGGGCATTGCCTCTTCTGCATCGTGTTGCTCGCGCCGGCTCTCAAAGCCATCCCGAGCGGCACCAACGGTAAACGGAGCAACAAGTCCCAAGGCAAATCCGAGGGGCGATAACGACACCATCGTTAGTAAAACGCAGCAGACACCGCTCGACAGCAGCAGAAACGCCAAACGTCCCGAAGCATCTTCGATCACGAGGCCAAGGCGATGCGCCGGAGCCAGCGATGCCCACGAACGGGCGATCTTTTTCAGCAGATCGTTTTCCACCAGCTCACGCGGCAGCTTCTCTGCCACCGTCTCGAGCGCCTGACGTGCCAGCTCCGCCGGCGGTACCTGCGGCACACGAGGTTCCGCCCCGCACGCCGTCGCGACAGAAAGCCCTGCCAAGCCCCCTACGACGAGGGGCACAGTGATCTCCATTCGTCCACCTCCTCTTGTGTGAGCGTCCCCGACCGCAGGCCTTCTGCGATAAACGGCGGCTCGCGGTCAAGCGTCCAGGTGCGCTCGGCGGCATCGAACGTCACATAGCGCTCGAGCTCTACGCCACCCGATGCGGCGCGTCGCACCCCCGAATACGAGGAGACGAAACGCCTGCCATCGGCGTGGCGCTCGGACATCACGATGCCGTCGAGCGCCATGGCAATCTGCTCCTCGATGAGCTCGCTCGGCAGATCGATGCCATAACGCGCAAGCAACGTCAGACGCACCACGGTCTCCTGTTCTGAACCCGCATGAAGTGTGGTGAGCGACCCGTCGTGGCCCGTGTTCATGGCCTGCAACATGTCGCAGCACTCGGCACCGCGCACCTCGCCCACCACGATGCGGTCGGGGCGCATGCGTAGGGCATTAGTTACCAGGTCGCGGATCGTCACCGCGCCCTCGCCCTCAATTGAAGCCTCGCGCGCCTCTAGGCGCACCACGTGCGGATGATGCGCAAACTTGAGCTCGGCAGAGTCCTCGATCGTCACGATGCGCTCGCCGGTGGAAATCTCACATGACAACGCGTTGAGCAGGGTGGTCTTACCAGATCCCGTGCCTCCCGCAACCGCCAGGTCCTGTCGCAGCGACACCGCACACGACAGCAGCTGCGCATACCAAAGCGGCAGCGATCCCAACCCCACGAGCTCGTCCAACGAGCAGATACGGTCCGAGAACTTTCGGATGGTGAGGATTGGCCCGTCGATCGCCACGGGTGGAATCACCGCGTTGACGCGATAACCCGTCTTGAGGCGGGCGTTGACGATGGGGCTACGCTCGTCGATACGACGGCCGAGCGGCGAGATAATGCGGTCGATAAGCACACGGATCTGCTCATCATCCTCAAACGCATGCTCGATGGGGTACAAGACGCCGCCGCGTTCAAAGAAAGCCGAGCGACAGCCGTTGATCATGATCTCGGTAACGGTGTCGTCCTCGATGAGCGGCTGCAACGGCCCCAAGCCCACCACGTCATCCAAAATCTCGTCGATGATGGTTTCGCGCTCGGGCGTCGCGAGATCGGTCGGCTCCTCAACATTGAGCGCCGCCTCCACCGCAGGACGCAATTCCGAGCGGGCAAGTGCCGGGTCGATATAGGCGCTGATACGCGCCACTTCGTCGTAACCCATGCGGTCCATCACGGCGCGCTTGGTGCGTCGTTTCACCGCGCGGCGACGCCCCGCATCTACAGGCGCTGCCGCCGCTGCAGCGCCGGCAGCCTTAATCCTCGTTTGCAGGCTCATCGCTGATCACCCTCGCGCAACCAGGGAAGGCGGATACGCGGGCGTTCGGTACGCGTTGCACGGTCGGCGACCATATCGCTCCAAGGGCCGACGGCGCACCCCAGTTCCACGAGCATCTCGCGCGTGGCCTCGCGCATGCTAGTCGCAAAAGCACTGGTCTGCCCCACCGCCTCGTCAGCGCGCCCAAACGCCATGAGCGCGGCGAGATCCTGCCCGCCATCGGCGATACGAATCTTGGAGCTCAACGCACAGGCAATCTCAAAGCGCATGGCGACGTCCTCGTCTGCCCCGCGCGCACCGAACCGGTTGAACACGGCGCTCATGCGCGTGCGCGGCACACCTACTCGACTTGCCAGTTCGATGACGCGCGACGCCGATGTCGCGGACGACACCGCCGCATCGCCAACGACCAGGCAACGGTCGCTCGCCGCCACCGCAGCCGCCACGGCGTCGCCCCAAAAGACCGAGGTATCGATAAAGACCACGTCGGATTCGCGACGCAGAACATCAAGCAGTAGCTCCACCGGACGCGCCATGAGCTCGGCTTGCTCGGGCGCCGCGACGGGACCCCAGAGCGTAACGCCCGGCGCCACGCGCATCGATGTGGCTACGATATCCGGCTCGGTGAGCGTGCCCGCCGCCGACGGCTCGATAAGTGCCGCCATATCGCGCGGAGCATCGACGCCTAACAAGTCGTAAAGGTTTCCAAACATCAGGTCCAGGTCGAGCACGGCGGCACGCAAGCCCAACAGCGACGATGTGTGTGCCATGGTGGCAACGATCGTCGACTTGCCACAACCGCCCGAACCCGAAATAGCGCAGATGACCGGAGCTCGATGCGGCGGAGCGGCAGCGTCTGCCGGCGGCATCGGAGGCGGCGGGGCGGGCGTCGGTGGCAGCGCCCCCGTCTCCCCCGCCGCAACCACACGCTGCGTCCAAGCCGGCATAGCAGCTTGTTCGGTCTGCGAGGCAGGCTCGTTCTGCGCAATCTGCTCATGCTGCATTAGCGACAACTCGCCGCACCCGGCAAAGCCCTCAACTTCGTCGAGTTCATCCGCCAGATTCACGCCGTGCACGTATCCCATATCTACAGCCGGGGAGTCGCCAGCATGCTGCGCCGGCCCTCCAGCGTCATCGTCTACAAGGGGGTTCCGGGGGCGCCGACCATGCTCGGCTTCCGCTTTTCCATAATCATCAACACGCGGGCCTCTTGTAGCGCGAGGCGCCCCGGGTTCCCTATCAACAAAAGCATCGGGCTCAATCGTCATGTGCCGATCGGAATCAACCGCTCCCTCGCCCGCGCGCCCGTTGCCGCATACACTGTGCGCAGCGATGACCTCGGTCGCCCCCGCGCGAAACAGCCCCTCGATATCCGACGGATCGAGCGCTTCTATCAACACGACCACGCGACTCACGCGGCCTTCGGCCGTCAGGCGCGCAACAGTCTTGCGCACATCTTCGGTATCAAACAGAGACGCCGCGATGATGGCAGCCCCGCGGCGCGACGGAAACGCCCGCGCCATGGAAACCAGCCCGTCCAGGTCACCCACGCGAAGCACCTGTGCACCCACATCACGGCCCTCGACTTCCCGCTGCAACAGCCCGTAATCGCCGCACGCGCAGCACGCAAGCCAGATCGCCTTCATCACTCGTCGCCTCCGCTCTTTTTGCCGCGCGCCGTGGCGGGAATCGTCAAGCTGACCGTTCCCTTGCCCGAGGCTCCCAGCAGTTCCTTGACGTCTTCGGGGTCAGCCGCCAGCGTCACCCATTCGATCTTGCCCTCGCGCGTGAAACCGGAATCCTCACTGGTATCGATCACGTACGCGCCGCACAGCCGATCGGTCACGCCGTCTTTTTGCACGTACACGTCCACGTAGCTGCCCACGCCCGCAGCACCGCCGACCGAGTGCTCGGCATCGACCGCCACCGAAACGGCGACCTTGCCCTTAGGCACCTCGAGCATGTGGCTCTCGGCCTTGGTGTAGACATTGCAGATCACGGCGTTTTTGGGAATACGCGAAGTCGTCACGTCGCCGCGCACCTGGCGTAGCTCGGTCGCCGCGTCACGCGGCAGCAGACTCGTCAGCCACTCCTGGGTTATGACATTGGTCTCATCGAGGGTCTCACCCACATCGATATCGCGCGCCGCGACGCATACCTCGACGCGATCGCCACCGTACTTGGCCAAGGTCTCAGCCTGGACCTGTTCGGCTTGCGAGCGGATCGACGAGCCGTAAACCATGCAGAGCAGAGCAGCGAGCACGCCCGCGACCAAACTGATGGCGATGCGCTTGCTCTTGTTCACGGCCGCTCCTCTCATGGCAGTGCCGGGCGAATGCCCGTACCACCATTGTCTGGGCGGCCAGAGTGCAAAGCGGCGCAATCGCAATCTTGGTTTTCGATGTCAAACCAATCGCTGACCAAAAGCTGACCAGCCCGTCAAGCTCGTGGCAAGGTTTTGGTCAGCACGTCAGCAAACTGCATGTTTCGAGGCTTTTCCGCAGCAAAAAAGCCGCCTCCCGAACAGTTGGGAGACGGCTGTCATAGGAAAAATCAATTACAGATGGACATCGGGATCGAGCATTTGAGCGCTCACGCGCATGGATGACGCCAGGTTTTGGAACGTTTCCAGACGCAGGCTGTCGATCTGCCCGGCGTCCTCGGCCTCGCGAACGGCGCAACCCGGCTCATGGACATGCGTGCAATCGCCAAACCGGCACGCACGCGATGCCTCGACAATCTCGGGAAAGGCGCGCGCCAGACCCCGCTCGTGACCCACGAGCGGTAGGCTGCGCAGGCCCGGGGCATCGGCGATCACGCCGGCGTCGCCCGGCAGCGTCACCATCACGCGCGCGACGGTAGTGTGACGGCCCTGGTCGTCGCGTTCGCGCACACCGCCGGTCGCCAACGTATCGTGGCCCAGCAGCGCATTGAGCAGCGTCGACTTGCCGGCACCCGACTCGCCCAGAATCATGGCGCAGCTCCCGGCAGGCACGCAGGCACGGACCTCGTCCAGGCCGCGGCCCTCGGCAGAGGACGTCACGATCACGCGCACGTCCGGACCCACCAGGCGGCGCACGCGGTCCAGATCGCGCTCGAGCTCCTCGGCATCGCAGCGGTCGGCCTTGGTGAGCACCACCACCGGCTCGGCATCGCAATCGAGCGCCAACACCAGTGAGCGCGCCACGCGATCGAGCAGCACCTCGCCGGCGCCGAGCGCCTGCACGATCAGCACGCTGTCAACGTTGGAGCAGAGCACTTGGCGCTCACCGCGGGCACGGCCACGCCAACGCTCAAAGCTCGTACGGCGCGGCAGCACGCACTCAATCACGCCCATATCGTGCCCGGGAGCGCGGCGCACCGCCACACGGTCGCCCACGGCAGGCAGCAGGACCTCGTCCTCGCCGCGCGACTTGGCAAACCCCACGGCATGCTCGGCACGAAACGTGTCATCGGCAGTCGCCACCAGCGGAAACCCGCGGTCCAGGCGCACCACGGCGCCCAACTGCATCTGCTCGGGTTCCTCGGCTTGCGCGCAAAAATCATCGAAGGCTGCCCGTTGGGCGGCATCAACCGGCAGATCGTCAAACGCCGGAACATCCTGCAACGCATCGAGCCCCGGTACGCTCGTCAACAACTCCTCGGCAGACGCGGGGGCTTCGGTCGCAAGCTTCCGACGACGGTCACGCTTAGCCCGCGCCCCCGTCGTCTTTTTCTTCGCTTTAGCCTTAGCCTTGCCCACAAGCGCCTCCCAGCACCATAAATCACAACTGAGCAGGTATTTTCCCACAAAAAAGAGTCGGTCGAGCAAATGCTCGACCGACTCACACACTTTCCCTCAGCTTACGGTCCCGAGAGGTTATCCGAAGGCCCGCCCGCCGGGAGGGGTTTCTTCTGAGTGATCCCGCAGCGCGAAGCGCGAGGACCAGCGAAGAAGAAACCCCGCAGGCGGGCGGGCCCGGACAGGTACGTTACTCTTTCTCCACCGCGCGCATGATCGCCTTGTAGATCTCCATCAACGGGATGATCAGGAAGGCCAGGCCCAGCGCGGCAAGAACGCCCTTGAGCTCAAGCGTCACAGGGCCAAAGAACATCTCGGCAAGCGTCGGCTGCACGGTCACGATCACCGTCAGCACCAGTGCCAGAGCGGCGGAAGCCCACAGCCACTTGTTCTGCTTCTTCATGGTGAACAGCGACGCACGACGGCTGCGCATATTGAAGCAGTGGAAAATCTCGACCATGTTGAGCGTGATGAACGCCATCATCACGCCTTCCTCGTCGGCATTGCCGGCGATCATATCGGCGATGTGGATGTAGCCCATGTCAAAGTACACGCCCACAAAGAAGCTCGCCAGCACCAGCACGGTGATGATTAGGCCCTGGACCACGCAGTCCAGACCCATATGTCCGGCAAAGACACCATCCTTGGCGTTGCGCGGCTTGCGCTTCATGATGTCGCCCTCGGCGTCCTCCATGCCCAGCGCGAGCGCAGGGAAGCAGTCGGTAACCAGGTTCACCCACAGCAGCTGCACCGGCTGGAAGATGGTAAAGCCGATGAGCGTGGCGATAAACACCGAGAAGACCTCGGCAAGGTTGGCCGAAAGCAGGAACTGGATGACCTTGCGGATGTTGTCGTAGATGCGACGGCCCTCTTCGCAGGCACCGATGATGGTGGCGAAATTGTCGTCGGCAAGCACCATGTCGGCGACGTTCTTGGTGACATCGGTACCGGTGATGCCCATGCCAACGCCGATGTCGGCGCGCTTGATGGACGGGGCGTCGTTGACGCCGTCGCCCGTCATGGCCACGATCTGGTCGCGCGACTTCCAAGCCTCGACGATGCGTGTCTTGTGCTCGGGCTGGACGCGGGCGTACACGCCGTAGTCCTCGATGTGCGCGTCGAGTTCCTCGTCGCTCATGCGATCGAGGTCGGCACCGGTGATGGCATGGCTGCGATCGGTGACGATGCCCAGCTGCTTGGCGATGGCCACGGCGGTGTCGATGTGGTCGCCCGTGATCATGACGGTGCGAATGCCAGCGTCGTGGGCCTCGCGGATGGCTTCGGCGACCTCGGGGCGGACCGGGTCGATCATGCCGGACAGGCCGCAGAAGACCAGGTCGTGCTCGAGCGCAGCGGGGCTGCAGTCGCTCGGGACCTCGGTGTAGGTGCGGCTTGCCAGCGCCAGCACGCGCAGAGCCTCGTCGGCCATGGCCTTGTTGGCGGCCACGAGCTCGGCGCGACGCTCCTCGGTCAGCGGGACGACCTTTTCGCCCTCGTAGATATGGGTGCACAGGCCGATCACCACGTCGGGCGCGCCCTTGGTGTACTGCTCGTACTCGCCATCCAAGGTCTCGACGATCACGGACATCATCTTGCGGCCCGAGTCGAACGGGGCCTCGCCCACGCGCGGATGCTCGGCAGTCAGGCCGGTGAGGCCAGCCTTGCCGGCGTCGTTGACGAGCGCGCACTCGGTCGGCTCGCCCACGGCCTCGCCCAGCTCCTCGTCCCACTGAGCATCGGAGCACAGCGCCATGCCGGCCAGGAACTTCTCCTTGGGCGCAGCGAGCTCGTGCTTGACGACGGTCATCTTGTTCTGGGTAAGGGTACCGGTCTTGTCGGAGCAGATGGTCTGTGTGCAGCCAAGGGTCTCGACAGCAGAGAGCTTGCGGATAATCGCCTGGCGCTTGGCCATCTTGGTCACGCCAAGCGAAAGGACGATGGTCACGACGGCAACAAGGCCCTCGGGGATGGCGGCGACGGCGAGCGAGACGGCAACCATAAAGGTGTCGAGCAGGGCAGTCGGATCGGTAAGGACGTTGCCCACGCCGTGGCGGAGGATGTCAACGCCAAAGATGACGACGCAGATGACGATCACCATGATGGTGAGGATGCGGCTGAGCTCGGCGAGCTTCACCTGCAGCGGCGTGAGCTCTTCCTTGGCCTCGGCCAGGGCGCCGGCGATCTTGCCCATCTCGGTGTTCATGCCGGTGCCGACCACGACGGCGCGACCACGGCCGTACACGACGGTGGAGCCCATATAGCACATGTTCTTACGGTCGCCGAGCGGCACGTCGTCGGTGCCGGCGGCGAGCTCGATCACGTTGGCATGCTTCTCGACGGGCACGGACTCGCCGGTGAGCGCGGCCTCTTCGATCTTCATCGTGGCGCTCTCGAGCACGCGGCAGTCGGCCGGAACGGAGTCGCCCGCCTCGAGCATGATCACGTCGCCGGGCACGAGCTCGGCGCTCGGCAGGTGCACGAGCTTGCCGTCGCGCAGCACCTTGGACTGCGCCGCACTCATCTCCTGCAGGGCCTCGAGGGCCTCCTCGCTCTTGGCTTCCTGGACCACGCCCAGCACCGAGTTGACGATAACGACGAACATGATGATGGCAACATCGGCAAAGTCGGGCTCGCCCTTGACCATGCCCGTGAGCGCACTGATGACGGCGGCAACGATCAGCATGATGACCATGGGGTCGGCCATCTGCTCAAAGAAACGCTTCCACAGCGGCGTCTTCTCAGCTTCCTCGAGCTTGTTAGGGCCTGTCTTGGCGAGGCGCGAAGACGCCTCGTCGTTGCTCAGGCCGAGGTTCTCATCGACACCTTGGTCGCTGAGCACCTCCGCCGCGGCGGACAGGTATTCCTTTTGCATATAGAGTCCCCTCCTGGGATTCGGGCCACTCAGCAGATTGATGCCCGATCATAATTCCCAGGAGAAGGGCAAGGGCTCATCAAGGCTGCCGTGCTGAGCGGCAGTTGATAGTGGAGCTATGGTACCCCAAAGCGACGCGTCTAGCCAAAACAATCGGTTTGGAAATATGGTCCGCACGCAACGGTGCAGACCGTGTGATGCTCAACATTGGTAAAACGTTTTTTCTTCGGCACATCGCCAAACTGACATATCGCCCAGATAGCAGCGGTTAGAGCGGTTGGTAAATTTTCTCATATACCGTTTATCCCGCAAAAAATGAACTTCTAATTCGGCATACGGTCGATTTTATGGGGTATTCGGTCAGCATTTCGTTATAATCAACACGGTTTTATTTCTTATGGTTTATCTATCAGCGCAAGACGATGTCAGATGGAGGTCTGAATGTACAAGCGCACTAAGATTGTATGCACCATGGGTCCCGCCTGCGATAGCGACGAGACCATCCGCGAGATGATCAAGGCGGGCATGAACGTCGCCCGTTTTAACTTCTCGCACGGCTCCTACGACGAGCACCACGGTCGCATCGAGCGCGTCCGTCGTATTTCCAAGGAGCTCGGTCTGCCCGTCGGCATCCTGCTCGACACCAAGGGCCCCGAGGTCCGCACCGGCCTTCTGGTCGACGGCAAGAAGGTTGCCGTCAAGACCGGCGACAAGATCGTCGTCACCGCTCAGCCCACGTCCGAGGATTTCCACGGCACCGCTGAGCACATCTCCCTCGACTACCTGGCTCTGCCCTCCGAGGTCGAGAAGGGCTCCCTCATCCTGATCGATGACGGCCTGGTTGCCCTCGAGGTCGAGTCCGTCAGTGGCCAGGACATGACCTGCGTCGTTAAGAACGACGGCCTGATCGGCGAGCGCAAGGGCGTCAACATGCCCAACGTCAACATCTCGCTGCCCGCTATCACCGAGCGCGATCGTCAGGACATCCTCTTTGGCCTGACCGAGAACATCGACTACATCGCCGCTTCCTTCATCCGTGATGGCGAGTCCGTCCGCGGCATCCGCAAGCTTTGCCGCGAGAACGGTGGCGAGCACGTGACGATCTTCCCGAAGATCGAGTGTGCCCTGGGCGTCGAGAACTTCGACGAGATCCTCGAGGCTTCCGACGGCATCATGGTCGCCCGTGGCGACCTGGGCATCGAGATCAAGCCCGAGCTTGTTCCGCACATCCAGAAGGAGATCATCGCCAAGTGCAACGCGGCCTACAAGCCCGTCATCACTGCTACGCAGATGCTCGACTCCATGCAGCAGAACCCGCGCCCGACGCGCGCCGAGGTTGCCGACGTTGCTAACGCCATCTACGACGGCACCGACGCCGTTATGCTCTCTGGCGAGTCCGCTGCCGGTAAGTACCCGGTCGAGGCCGTCAAGATGCAGGCCAGCATTGCTCTCGAGACCGAGAAGTACCTCCCGGCCCACGCTCCGCTCGAGGTTCCGGCCGATGCTCACGGCACCCGCGTCGTCAACAACGTTGTGGGTATGTCCGCTGTGAACATGGCTACCACCGTTGGCGCCAAGTGCATCACCGTGCCGACGACCACCGGTCGTACCGCTCGCCTGATCTCGCACTTCCGTCCCAACATGCCGATCTGCGCGTTCTCCCGCCACGAGTGGGCCGTCCAGCAGATGATCATGTACTGGGGCGTTATCCCGCATCAGGCCGAGATTACCCAGGGCACCGTCAACGGCACGATCGTCAAGGCGATCGAGACCGCTAAGGAGCTCGGCTACGTCGAGGCTGGCGATTTGACCGTCGCTACCGCCGGCGATCCCCGCATGAGCGTCCAGCTCGAGGACAAGGTCTCCTCGACCAACGTCGCTTACGTCGCTCAGGTCCGCTAAATCGTACTTGCAAGCAGATTTGCATTGCAAAGGGCCCGGAAGGCATTGCCTTCCGGGCCCTTTTTCTGTGTCAATGCCGGCACACGGCAAAACACGCACCCATTTCTTTACCAAAAGCGCGAAATCCACCTTTCGAGGCCCAAAAATAAAGTCCCAAGCGCTAAAAGTGTTCGCCCGATGGCGAAACCACACCTTACCCGACGCTGCTAAATCGTTTTAGCAAGAGCCAGATCGACCGCGTTTTCGGAAGTATGCGGCAAATTCTGAGACCTCCGAGCACACCCCGTTTTTTCGCAACAAAATGCCTGATAAACTGGCCTCAAAAGCCAGGTCTGCTCACAGGGTTCAGATTTTGCCGCATACTTCCGAATTGACGCTGGCATCGCACGGTCCAAAAGCACATTTCGACCAGGAGGATATCATGGACCTGACGCTATGCGGTCAATCCGCTTTTTACTATCACCGTATCCCGCCGCAGGTATTAGGGCTTTACCCCGCCATTAGCCTTGGCAATATGGATCGCAGATGTTGCGGCCTCGGAAGTCATGCAGTTGTAAAAGACCTGCTTCACGCACCGCTTCACAGGCTTGTATTCACTCGAGTACAATCCGGGTCGCGAAGCCTGTTTAAATCGCACCTCCTGACCCAAGAGCCGCCTCCCGGGTCGTTTAGGCAAACTGAACATGGATTTGATGTCACGTCGCCCGAGTTTACGTTGCTCAGCCTTGCCACGCAGGTCTCACGCAACCAGTTACTCATGGCTTGCTACGAGATGTGCGGCTCCTTTGCAGTGTTTACGCCCTGCGAGCGAACGCAACAACAACTCGATGAAGCCATTTCGCTTAAGCTCATTCCACCCAACTGCGGTTGGGAGCGTGTTGTCGACACCAAGGGCAATGACACCAATTTGTGGAAGCGCCCGCCGCTCCTCAGCGCGGCGGATATCGCCGCGTTCGCCAAGCAGGCTGCAGGCCTGCGCGGCGTTAAACAACTGCGCTGGGCGGCCGAGCACATGACGGGGCAGACCGCCTCGCCCTTCGAAGTACAGACCTCCATACTTGTCTCGCTCCCCCGCAACGAGGGCGGCATGGGTATCAACATCGCAAACAACGTGCGCATCCCACTCAGCGACGCCGCGCGCTCACTGTATGACAAAACCTGCTGCTACGCCGATATCCTCATCGAGAGCAACACCGACAGCATGGGCGTCATCCTGGAATGCCAAGGCCGCTCCGCCCACGATGGCGAAGCCGCAAGTCTCTCCGATGCCGAGCGCACCACCGCCCTCACAAGCATGGGCTATGACGTTATCCAGATAACCTATGAGCAAATCAAAGACACGAAGAGCTTTAACAACATCGCCGAACTCATCCATAAAAAGGCAGGGCTCCCCTACATCCCAAAGACCGATCAGGAACGCACCACCGAAGATGCCCTGCGGCGGGAGCTATTGGTCGATTGGGATGAGCTGTTCGCCGTCAAGCCGGCCAGCTAGCAGCTAGTGATCAGAGGGACTGCGGGGACGTCAGAAGCGGCAACGCGAGTCGCAAAGCCCACCTCGGTCAGCTCGATGACCTCGGTAAACGTTGCATCGAAAAACTCCTCAGTTAGCAGGCGGTATGGCGGATGATCGGGCTCACCGGGGTTTTCGCGCACAATCTCGTGCATAACGCCGATGGTCTTGAGCACATACTCCTTATGGATGGGATACTGCCCAAAACGCATCGCCGCAGTATACAGACGATCGGTCGCACGCGGGATGGAAACAATGCCGAGCGTCTTACCAAACCAGTCAAAGTCACCTTGCTTTTTAATGCGGAATTCCTCGCACGGCTTGCCGCCGTGCGCCTCCAGGTACTGATTCACGCGCGTATTCCATACGGTATCGGCCACCAGATGCGACCAGACGCCCAGCGTTAAATCGAGCAACGACTGCGCCACATCTTCGGACGCAAGCGAGAACTCACAGGCGCCGGGACCGACAACCGGCTCGGCATCCCTGTAGCGCTGGGGATAGTGCACGCGATTCAGTCGCTCGCGTTCCTCGATAATCGAGGTCGCCGCGGCCGGCGCACCGGTGGGCGAACTTTTAAGCAACGGTGCCACATAGGTATCCCAGAACTCATGCTCACGAGGCTTAGGGATAGGCTCGGGCTTGGCAAAGTGCGTAATGCGATACGGAATGGGATCAGCGATACCAGGGACCATATAGCCCACGAAGATATCCGGAACCACGCAGCCAAACAAAAAGGCATTGCGGTCGCGCACGCTATTGGCAAGCGCGCCGGTGCACTCCAGCAAACGCTCCGTCTGAGCGATATGAATGTTCCAGCTTGGCATAGCCACCCCCATAAAAACCTGGATAACTATACCATCACGGCAAAGCCGCGCGGGCCGCTACGCACGCTCTACGCAGCAACTATTCCGCAGCGCCGCTCTCGGTTCCATACGAAGACACCGGCGCCTCGACCACATGGTGATATCGATCGATATAGATGGCACGGGCCTCCAGGCGGCGCACCAAATCTTGATGGTGCGTACTCATCAAAACCGTCTTACCGGCAGCAACGTAGGCCAGCAAAAAGTTGACTACGATGTCGCACGAGTCCTCATCGAGCCCGTTGGTGGGCTCATCGAGCACTAGGATATCGGGGTTCATCGACACCACCGCAGCCAGCGCAACGCGCTTCTTTTGCCCGCCCGAAAGCTGATAGGGCGAGGCATCGACCAGATCGGCAACCTGGAACAGCTCCATGGCATCGCGGACGCGGCGCTCGAGCTCGTCTGTCGGCAGCCCCATCTGCGCGGGGCCAAAAGCAACTTCCTCGCCCACCGTAGCGCAGAACAGCTGGGCGTCGGCATTCTGGAACACAAAGCCCACGCGCTGATGAAAACGCTGAGCGGCTGCGGAATCCTTGAGATATGCCGCATCGATCACGTGCCCGTCAAACAGGTACGCACCCGCGTCCGCTAGTTCAAGACCGTTGATAAGGCGCATAATCGTCGTCTTACCGCAGCCGTTGGGACCGAGTAGGGCAACGAGTTCACCACGATCGACCTGCAGCGACACACCATCGACAACCGTATGCCCCGCATAGGAGAACAGCACGTCGCGAAACTCGATGAGCGGCACGCTCTTGGCGCCAGTAGCACCGCTCGCGCCCATCACGCCATTCGTATCGTTTGCCAAAACGTCGCCCTTCCCTATCCACATCGACGGCTCGGCCGCCCGCGCTACAGCACCGCGCACAACACGGCGAGCAGCACCACGACGACCGCATAGACCGCATCGCGCCAGCCAAAGCCGCTCCGCGCGGGAGTCGGATACGCACCGGCAAAGCCACGGCAAAGCATAGCCTCGTCCATCGCGCGGCTGCATTCCATCGCCTTGATAAAGGTCATGCCCATGATACCCGCGATCGAATCGGTACGCGAAAAACCCGCAGGCGCACGACCCACACTGCGCAGCATGACCGATTCGGTCAGATCGTGCGCCGTGCGTCCCAGCACCTCGATGTGCTTGAGCGCCATATCAAACGTAAAGATGACCTCGTCGGGCAGCTGTAGCGTCTTGAGCGCCGCCGACATGCGGCTCCAGGTGAGCGTCCACGAAACGCCCAGCACGAACGACACGTTAATGAACGTCTTGAGCGCGATCTTGAGCATGGCGCCCGCGGCAGAAGCGCCCAGCAGCAGGGCAGGCAGTGCCAGAACCACCGCAAGCCCCGTGGCGCCGAGCGCCGGTACAAAGGTCGCACGCAGCCCGCGTACGGGGCGCACGGCAACGAGCACCAGCGCGATGGCCGCCATCAACATGAGGTACAGCGGGCTCTGCGTCAGACACACGCACAGAACGCAAACGAACATCCCCACCAGGCGCACCGGAGCCGAAACGCAAGAAAGGGCGCGGTCGACCATCGACCCGCCCTCGTGCGCGCCTCCACCCAGGCGAACCCGCTCAAGCAGGCTCGCCAGGTGCAGGACATTCTTTTGCATCACACGATGCCGAGCCCCCGCGGGCTCGTAACGCTCCTCGGCCGCAAGCCAACTAGGCAGCTCGGCTATTGCCATGAGCACCGCTTTCCTTGACCGTCAGCGAGACCAGGCGGAATGTGATGGTGAGCACCGCCACGCCAATCACGCCCGAAAGAACATACATCGCAGCCTGGCCGGCAAAGCCAAGGCCCTGCTCCTCGGAATAGGCCTGCAGATAATCGCCCGTGGGCAGGGCGTCGGCAAAGGTCGGGGTGTCGAGGCTGACCGAAGCCTGCAGGCTGTCGTCACCAGTCTCCTGAACGGCGGTCGCGGCGCCCTCGGCGTCCCACTCACCCCAGGCGTCACCGGTGGCGAGCAAGCCGAGCGGCGTAGCCACGACAAGCACGGCGACCAGAATGAGCGTGGGAATCAGGGAAGTCTTCTTGGCGGTACCATCGGCGGCAAGCTGGCCATCGGCGGCTTCGGGGCCGACGATAATGCTCGGCGCCGTCTTCTTAATGAAGCCGTAGATGGCGGCCGTCGCCACGCCCTCGATCACGCCGGCAACCAGCATATGCGGGATCAACATGGCCGGAATAGCCACGGACAGCGGGAAGGGGCAGTACAGAGGGGCGCCCGAAGCGTTGGTGAAGAGCATCGGCTGAATACCAAACTCGATTGCCGCGCACAGGGCCGCCAGGCACAGGCCGACCCAACCGCTCACGATGGCAGAAACCGAGGTGCCCCAGCTCTTGTCGTGCAGACGGCTGTTGAGCGCACGGAACACGATAGCAGCGACAAACGGCAGCACAAAGGCCATGTTAAAGCAGTTGGCGCCAAACGACAGAACGCCGCCGTCGCCAAACAGCAGCGCCTGCAGCGCCAGAGCGACCGAGACGGCGATAGCCGAGGCCTCGGGGCCCAGCAGCAGCGCGATGAGTGCGCCGCCGACGGCGTGACCAGTGGTACCGCCGGGCAGCGGAACGTTGAACATCATGAGCAAGAAGGAGAATGCGGCGCAGATGCCCAGGAACGCCATATGCTCGCGATCGAGCGTGGCGCGCACCTTTTTGATGCAGTGAACCCATACGGGCACCATCGCCACCGCCATAACGGCATCGGTCTGCGGGGACAGATAATTATCGGGAATATGCATGAGCCCTCTCAATCAGAACGTTGTGTGTTACGTTTCCAACAATCCGTAACACCGACTCTGCATACTAACAAAAAGGCGCACCGCCCACAACGCAGCACGCCCTTGCAATACGTACGTTATTAGCCCAGGTCCACGCACCGCCCAATAAAGGGCCCATGCACTCCCAACTTTCCGGTCACCCGGAAGAAGGTGCGGTCCGCTCGCAACAAGGTGAACGCAGGAACCCGCCCCCGAGAGGGGTTTTCTAAGGCAACATCCCGCAGCCGCGAAGTGGCGAGGACGTTGCCGTGAAAACCCCGCAGGGGGCGGGTTCCGAACAGCAAAGATTACGAGCGGACTTCGCCGTTTACGCCCTTGCACACCTTGGTGACGATCTTCTGGTGCGCCTTCTCGACCTCTTCGCTAGTAAGCGTGTGGTCGTCCGAGCGATACGTGAGCGCAAAGGCCATGGACTTCTTGCCCTTGCCGATACGAACCGGATCGCGGTAGACATCGAACAGGCGCACGCCCTCGAGCAGCTTGCCGCCGGCGCTGGTAATACGGCGCTCAAGATCCTCGCAGGTCACGGCATTGTCGACCACAATGGCAAGGTCGTGCTCAACGGCCGGGTACTGCGAGAACTCGCGGTAGTTCTCCTGGTTGCGGGCGCCCTTGATCAGCTTGTCCAGGTCAAGCTCAAAGGCAACGACAACCTCGTCGATGCCGCAGGCCTCGCGCGCCTCGGGGTGGATCTCGCCGACCCAACCCAGCACGGTGCCGCCGGACAGAACCTCGGCCGCACGACCCGGCTGCAAAAAGGCATAGCCCTCGCCCTCGACGGGACGGAAGCGAACCTTCTCGATGCGCAGCTGGGCGAGCAGCTCCTCGACGATACCCTTGCCAAAGAAGAAACGCAGTTTACGGTACTTCATGTTCCAAGACTGCTCGCTCCACTGGCCCGAGAGCACACCCGCGACGGACTTGGTCTCCTTGGGCAGGCTGGCGTTCTCGCGACCGTGGAACAGGCTGCCGACCTCGTACAGGTGCACGTTGGGCGTACCGTGCGCCTCGTTGTAGGCCACGGACTGCAGCAGGCCCGGCAGCAGCGAACGACGCATCTCGGTCTGCTCGGCCACCAGCGGGTTCATGAGCACCACGGGGCAGCCGCGGCCTTCGGTGGACATGCCAATCTTCTCCAGGTCGCCCGGGGCGGCAAAGCCAAAGGTCGTGGTCTCGTTGAGGCCGCAGGCGCGCAGGATCTCGCCGACCTTGCGGGTGAGCTTCTGCTCGCGGGTCAGGCCGCCGATGTGGTTCTTGGCAGCCGGGATGGTCGCCGTCACACGGCCCATGCCCCATAGGCGCAGGACCTCCTCGATCAGGTCAATCTCGCGCGGCAGGTCGGGACGGAAGCTCGGCGGGGTAACCATAAAGTCCTCGCCGTCGCGCTCGACGGTGCAGCCCAGACGGGTAAGCGAACGCTCGATAAAATCGGGCTCGATGTCGGCACCGCAGATGGCATGCACGCGGGCCAGGCGCAGCTTGATGCTGTCGATGGTCTTGGGCGCGGGGAAAACATCGACATAGCCGGGAGCAACCTCGCCGCCGGCGATCTCCTCGATGAGCGCGCAGGTAACGTTGGCGACATCCACGCAGCCAGTCTCGTCAACCTGGCGCTCAAAGCGAATGGAGGCGTCGGAGATCAGCGACAGATCGCGGCTGGTGTGCGAGGTGCGACCGGCGTTGAAGCAAGCGCTCTCGACCATCACGTCGACGGTGTCGTCCTCGATCTCGGAATCCATGCCGCCCATAACGCCGGCCAACGCCACGGGGCGCTCACCGTCGGTGATAAGGCCCATGCCGGCGTCGAGCACGCGCTCTTCGCCATCGAGCGTCGTGAATTTCTCATCCTGCTGGGCGGCGCGAACCACCACGCGACGGTGGCCATCGCGCTCGGCAAAGGTGTCCAGGTCAAAGGCGTGCAGCGGCTGACCGGTGAGCATCATCACGTAGTTGGTGATGTCGACGATGTTGTTGTGCGGACGCACGCCCAGGGCGTTAAGGCGCTTGACCATCCAGTCGGGCGAGGGGCCGACCTTCACGTTACGTACGATGCGGGCGACGTAGCGGTCGCACAGGCCCTCGTCGGCAATCTCGACGGAAAGCTCGTCGTCGGTCGCGCGGCCGGTCTCGGCCTTGATGGCGGGCAGCTCAACGTGGAAATCGCGGTCGAAGATGGCGCCGGTCTCGCGGGCCATGCCGATCATGGACAGGCAGTCGGGGCGGTTGGGCGTGATCTCGCAGTCGAGCACAGTGTCGCTCGAACCCACGTACTCGGCAAACGGCATGCCGCAGGGCGTATCCTCGGGCAGGATCATAATGCCGGAGTGGTCGCCGCCCAGGCCGAGCTCGCGTGCGGAGCAGTTCATGCCCATGGACACGACGCCGCGGAGCTTGCTCTTCTTGATTTTGACGTCGCCGGGAAGCACGGCGCCGATCATGGCCGTGACGATGTGGTCGCCGGCCTCGAAGTTCTGCGCGCCGCAGACGATCTGCAGTGGAGCGGGATTGCCGTCGGCATCGAGGTTCTTGTCACCCACGTCGACCGAGCACACATACATGTGGTCGCTATCGGGGTGCGGGGTCTTGGTGAGCACCTTGGCGGTCACCACGTGGTCGAAGGACTCGCCCACGGTGTCGATCGCCTCGACCTCGGTGCCGGTACGGATATATTCGTCCGAAAGGGTCTTGGGATCCTCCGGAATATCGATCATGGTCTTGAGCCAGTCGTAAGAAACGCGCATGTAGCTCTCCTAGTTCTTAATCTCCGCATAGGGAGGAAATATCAAATGAAGACGTTCGCCTTAGGGTTGTCCAGGTGCCCCAGGTTGGCGTGAAAGAGGAGCGACGCGTACTAAAGGTACGCGAGCGACGGTTTGAACGCCAAGATGGGGTGCCTGGACAAGCCTAAAATTGGTTCAGGAAGCGCATATCGCCCGTCATGAGCGTTCTGAGGTCCGGCAGGTCGTAGCGCAGGGCCGCGACGCGCTCGGCGCCAATGCCAAAGGCGAAGCCGGTGTACTTCTCGGGGTCGATGCCGCAGTTGATCAGGACGTTGGGGTCGACCATGCCGCAGCCCAGGATCTCGATCCAGCCGCTGTGCTTGCAGAAGTTGCAGCCCTTGCCGCCGCACACGTGGCAGCTCACGTCCACCTCGCAGCTGGGCTCGGTGAAGGGGAAGAAGTGCGGGCGATAGCGCGTCTTGCGGTCCTCGCCAAACATGCACTTAACAAAGTAGTCGAGCGTGCCCTTAAGATCGCCAAAGGTGATGCCCTCGTCGACGACCAGGCCCTCGATCTGGTTGAACTGCGGCAGGTGGCAGGCGTCGGCCGTGTCGGGACGGTAGACGGTGCCCGGGCAGATCATGTAGATGGGCGGCTTCTGCGACTCCATGGTGTGGATCTGCACGCCCGAGGTCTGGGTGCGCAGCAGCACGTCGGACTCGCCGTGGGCGTGGGCCTCGGGGTGCGCGACGCTGCCGGGGTTATTGTCGACCACGTAAAAGGTATCGCGGGCCGAGCGGCTCGGGTGATCCATGGGGGCGTTGAGCGCGGTGAAGTTGTAGTAGGAGGTATCGACCATGGGGCCAGACTCGACGGTATAGCCAATGCCGCAGAAGATGTCCTCGGCCTCCTCGATGATCTGCTTGATCAGGTGCTGGTGACCGATCTGCGGACGGATGCCCGGCAGCGTGATGTCGACGGCGTCGTGCTCGAGCGCGTGCTTGAGGGCGGCGGCCTTCATCTCGGTGTTGCGCTCGTCGAGCATGCCCTCGATCAGCTGGCGCATCTCGTTGGCGCGCTTACCCATCACGGGACGATCCTCGGGGGCGAGCTTGCCCATCATGCGCATCAGGCCGGTGATGCGCCCCTTGCGGCCGAGCAGCTCAACGCGCGCAGCCTCGAGCTTGGCTGCGTCGTCGGCGCCTGCGACGAGCTCCTTGGCCTCTTCCTCGAGTTTGACCAGATCATCAATCAGACTCATGTCTTCCCTTTCGTCTCTCGCGCTCTCCGTTTGCCGAGGCGGCTGCCGCCGTCTGGCGTTGTGAAAACGCGGCCCGGTTCGGTAATAAAAAACCGTCCTCGGGCGTGTGCATTGCCCAAGGACGGTTGAATTCCGCGGTACCACCTTGTTTGACCCGGCGGATGTCTGGCCCGCCGTGCCCACTCTGCGCCCCTTATCGCGAGGCTCACGGCTTCCCTACTGGGGCTTCGCCGCCGCTAGCCGCGCGCCCGTTGAGGTCGCTGCTCGGGAGTGAACGCTTGGCCCTTGCCACCGCAGGAAGGCTTGCAGCCCATGACCTTCCCTCTCTTGCCGGCGACGCGGCGGGCAAAACCCTCTCCGTCAACGCATTGGGCTACAGGATACCACATTGTGTGGGCGTATCGCCGCGTTCCGTTTTGTTCGTGCTGGGTACAAGGCAGGTAGCTGTGCAAACTGGCCGCGCGCCCACCCGTGGCGCTCGACCTGCGAGATCAAGGATATAGGTATGGGAAAGAAACTCGATAAGAAGGCCAAGGCGGGCAAGAGCATCAAGAAGCTCCGCAAGCTCGAAGGCAAGCTGTGGACTCGCGAGTACCTGCTCAAGATTGCCGAGTTCGATGGAGCGACGATTGCTCCTGCCAACGGCGCAGCAGCGCGTGCCGACGCCATGGGCACGCTTGCCGGCGAGCATCACAAGCTGCTGACCAGCGAGAAGTCCGTTGAGCTCGTGCGCTCGCTGGCGCGCGAGACCGTCGCCGGCGGCAAAATCGACGACCCTCAGCTGCTCGACGAGATCCGTGTGCTCGGCCGCGATCAACGTGAGGCCAGTGCCATCCCCACCGAAGAAGCCGAGGCCTGGACCAGGCTCACCTGCGAGGCGGACGCCGTGTGGCACAAGGCCAAGGCAGCCAACGACTGGGCGAGCTTTGAGACCTATGTGGATAGAATCGTCGCCCAACTTAAGCATCAGGCCGAGCTCATGGACCCCAAGCGCGATCCATACGACGTTTGGCTCGACCAGTACGAGCGCGGCCTTTCCGCCAAGAGCTTCGATGCGTTTTGCGATGAGGTCAAGGCCACGGTCGTGCCGCTCGTGCACGCCATCGGCGAGCGCGGCCAGCAGCCGGCTGCCGACTTTTTGCACGCCCACGTGCCCGAGGCTGCCCAGCGCGCCATGAGCTTCGACCTTATGAAGCTTGTCGGCCTGGACCTGGACGACACCACGCTTGCCTTTACCGAGCATCCGTTTAGCGAGGGCTTTGCCGTGGGTGATGCGCGCATCGCGACGCACATCTACGAGGACGACTGCATCTCCAACGTCTACAGCATCATCCACGAGGCCGGGCACACCATGTACGAGCTGGGCGTCAATCCCGCCTATGCGCGCACGTGCTTGGAGGGCGGCACCTCCATGGGCATCCACGAGAGCCAGAGCCGCTTCTTTGAGAACACCGTTGGTCGCAGCCGCGCCTTTATGGGACCGCTGCTCGAGGTGCTGCGTCGTCACGCGCCCGAGGTCTACGGCGACGTCGACGAAGACACGCTCTACCGCGCCGTGAACATCGCGCAGCCGTCGTTGATCCGCACCGAGGCCGACGAGCTCACCTATCCGCTGCATATTATGGTGCGTTACCAGATTGAGCGTATGCTGTTTGCCGGCGAAGCCACGGCCAAGGACATCCCCGTGCTTTGGAATCGCTTTATGGACGAGTACCTGGGCATTCCAGTTCCCGACGACACGCACGGCTGCCTGCAGGATACGCATTGGAGCGGCGGTTCGTTTGGCTACTTCCCCACCTATGCGCTGGGCAGCGCCTACGACGCCATGTTTGTGCCGGCCATGTGCCGCGACGGTGTCGACCTCAACGGCGCCTGTGCGAGCGGCGATCTGACACCCGTCCGCGCCTGGCTGGGCGAGCACATTTGGCAGTGGGGCCGCGCCAAAGACGCGCCGGAACTCATCAAGGGCGCCTGCGGCATGGCCTTTGACGCCCGCTACTACTGCAGCTACCTGCAGGACAAGTTCACCACGCTGTATCAGCTGTAAAGCTTAGGCGACACGCCAACGCAAAGGGGGCGCCGCGGGTTGGTTCCGCGGCGCCCCTTTTTCATCTAAGCCAGAGACCCGGTACTTGGGGACGTTCCTTTCATGCCGGCACAATAGGAACGTCCCCAAGTGCCGGGTGAAATTGAATGTCAGATTGCCGCTTGGGGCCGTTTGCAGCGTCGAGCAGTTACGCGGTTTGGTAAAACAGCGTAACTAAAGAGCTTCCAAAGCACTTGCGATGCGCTTCATGGCGGCATCGGCGGATGCTTGGTCGGGCGCCTCGGCCAGCACGCGGATAACCGACTCGGTTCCGCTCTTGCGCACGAGCACGCGGCCCTCGCCTGCCAGCGCAGTCTCGGCCTCGGCGATGGCGTTCTGCACGCCCATGTTCTCGAGCGCGGCGTCCTTATCCGCTACGCGCACGGCAACCTGCGCCTGCGGCAGCAGCTTGCACGGAGCCGTGAGCTGCGAGAGCGTCTCGCGCTCGGCACGAATCACTTCCATCACGCGCAGCGAGGTCATAATGCCGTCGCCCGTGCGCTCGATATCGCCAAAGATCGTATGGCCCGTCTGCTCGCCGCCCAGGCTGTAGCCGCCCTCGCGCATCTTGGCATACACGTGACGGTCGCCCACGCCGCTGGTCACGGCGCTCAGTCCGGCAAGCTCCAGCGACTTGACCAGACCAAAGTTGCTGGCGATCGTCGGCACCACGGTACCGCCCGAAAGGCGACCGTGCTTGTTCAGATACACGCCACACACGTACAGGATCTGGTCGCCGTCTACCACGCGACCGCGCTCGTCAACGGCCAAGCAGCGATCGGCATCGCCGTCATAGGCAAAGCCCACGTCCAGGCCCTGCTCCACCACGTGGCGCCGCAGGCGCTCCATATGCGTGGAGCCGCAGTCGACGTTGATGTTAAAGCCATCGGGCGCGGCGTTGATCGCGCGCACGTCGGCACCGAGCGCGTCAAACACCGGCTTGGCCACCGAGGAAGCCGAGCCGTTGGCGCAGTCGATACCGATCTTGACGCCCTGCAACGAAAAGTTCGCGCTGGCGATGAGCGAAGCGATGTAGCGGTTGCGGCCCTGCATATAGTCCACCGTGGCGCCGATGTGGTTGCCCGTGGCCAGCGGCACCTCGCTCTTGCCATCGACGTACTCCTCGATGAGCTCCAGTACGTCCTCGTCCATCTTAAAACCGTCGCTATTGACGAGCTTAATGCCGTTATCGCAAAACGGGTTGTGGCTCGCGCTGATCATGATGCCGCAATCGAAGCAGCCTTCCACGGTCTGATGCGCTACGCCCGGCGTGGGGATCACGTGCAGCATATAGGCGTCCGCACCGCTCGCGACCAGGCCACTCACCAGCGCCGCCTCGAACATATAACTCGAGCGACGCGTGTCCTTACCCACGATGACACGCGCCTTGCGCTCGCGGTTGGCGCCGTAATACCAGCCCACAAAACGGCCAATCTTATAAGCGTGCTCTACCGTCAGCCCAACGTTAGCCTCACCGCGAAAGCCGTCGGTGCCAAAGTACTTCATGCGCTCTCCTTACAAAATAGGGGCGAACAGATTGCCTGTCCGCCCCAAAATGGTACTCGATTATCTGCGCTACCAGAAAAACCCTACGCCGACGCGCTGTCGCGAGCCGCCTGGCATGTAGGAGTCTGACGCAGCGTAAGCGGCTTGTCCCCCGCCTCGGCTGACGTGGTCAGCGTATATGTGATCGTCGTCGTCTCGCCAGCATGCAGGTCAACGGTGCCCGAATAGAAGGGGATTCCATGCCACGTAGCGGCGCCAAGACCAAACTGGGTGCCCTCGACGGTCAGATCAGTAATGTTGCCGCCCGTCGGGGCAAACAACGAGACATTCAGACGCTCGTCGTCGCGCGCGGCATCGGGCGCGCTCGCCGCGACGTAGTCGGGCAGTTTGCCTGCCTCCTCCTGCGTCATGATGTTCGTCAGGGTAACGGTGATGCGATACGAGCGCGTGCCGTCGCCGTTCTTGACGCCCTGGCCAATCTGCGTATCGGCGTTCAGGTACCAGTCGAGCTTGGAGAAGCTCAGGTTGTTAAAGTAAACGCCGGCAACGGGCTCGGCACTCGGATCATCCGGATCGGGCAGAGAAGCGTCAATGCCCGTCTCTTTGATGGCATTCTGCTCATCATCGTTTCTCATCCAAGCAATCAGACGGCCCTCTTCGGCACCGCGCTCGAATGCACCGACAAGCTTTGTAACGTCGACGTCACCGATGCCACCGAGAATCTTGTCGAAGGCGGCGCTGGCAACAGCCGCAAAGATGCCATCCGATTCCTCGACCGGATAGTTCCAGTACACATCGTGCATGAGGACCTTTGCGGCGTTGGTGCCGTCGACAACCGTTCCGTCGGGCAGCGACACGTTACCGACCAGGCCCAGCAGATACTGCAGGAACACCGGGTCGATGCCGACGACGCCATCAACGTCCTGCCCATATTGGGACTTCCACAGCGCGGCGACACGCTGCGAGTTGCGGGGCCAATCAGGCGAATAGGTATTGCCCGAGTTGTACAGGTTACTGTGGTTGCCGAACAGCGCCTCATCCTCTTCGTCGACACTCTCGACTGCCTCATCCTCACTGAGCCCAATGCGGGGAACAAACTCGCCAATCGACATCTGGCCGTCGGTGACCGAAATCAAACCTTGCGAACCGCCAAAGCCGCCGCAGGCACGAATTTCGACGTTGTTCATGGCGTACACAAGGTAGTTACGCGTCTGGCCGTTGGCGCCGAGCATCTGGGGAAGGACGGGGGCGACCTTCTCCGCCGCGTCAACCGCGCCGTTGAGGGTGGCAAAGCCGTCCTTGGCCTTATCGACCAGCTCGGTCACCTGGGAAATATGAGTATCGCCAATGCCCTGGATCTTCTCGTTGGCGCTCTTGAACACCTTCGAGCTGCTGGAAAGCGAATCGGCGACCGCCTGCAGCGCGGACACGTTAATCATGCCGTCCTGAAACAGCTTGCCGGGCGTGGCCTGCGAAAGGTTATCGGCCATGGGAACCAGCGCATTGCTCGAGACATCGGACAGGGCGTCGATCATGGTGCGGGCCGCATTGATGTCGCTGCCATACACCGGGATAAACGAAGCCGCCGTCCACAGCGGGCTCGAGGTCTCCGCCTTCATGCTGTCGCAGAGCTCATCGATCTTCTTCGCGTCGTCAGGCAGCGTCGAAAAATCGCCCGACGTGACCTTGTCCTTAAGGCCACCGACGATCTCGACAGCCTCCTTCGCTTCGCTCTTTACGGTCTTTGCCGAGTTAAGCAGCATAAAGCCGCTTGCGCCAAGCACAACGAGAAGCACCGCGACTACAGCGGCAATAATGGCGCCAGTGTGACGCTTTTTGCGCTCGCCCTTGCGATGGCGATGACGGACCAGACCGTCAGAGGTCGAACTCGACGAAGCGTCGCTACCGTAGTTCAAGCCAAAATCGTAATAATCTTCCTTGGAACCCGAGCCCGCAAACTGGGCACCGCTATCATCCAGGCGGGCGAACGTGCCGGTCTCGGAGGCGCCGGTGTAAATCGTGCCAAGGTTACCCGTAAGCCCCGCGCCACCGGCAGAGGGGGTATTGTTGGCTGCCTTGCCGGCATTAACGTTGCCGGCGGCATTCGCGGCGTTGGCGGCACTTGCGTTGTTCGCAGGTACCGAAGGAGCCCCGCTCGGCTGCGACGTGGAGGTCGCACCGCCCGCAAAGACATTCCCTCTTGCACGGCCGGTCTTTTTTGCCTTTTGAGACTGCTCGTACAGAGCGGTAAACATCGCCGTCTCGCCCGGGGACACGCGCTTACCGGAACCGCCCTGCCCAGCGCCGCCCGGCGTGCCGGCCTTACCAGCCCCGTTCGGACGCGGCGGAACTGCAGGACGGCCGCTATCGCTGCCCTTAAAGTGATTACCAGCCATAAAGAAATCCTCGCAATTGAGTCGCAATGAAAAAGTCCATAACGTTACTAGTTTATGGCATTTTGAGCATCGACAGCTAAACTCCAGACACGGACATCAATTGGCGAAAATGTGGCACAGCACCTTTTCCGTCTTGGCGCCAGCTACACCGTGAGGAACACCATCGCGATAATCATGGCAAAGCCCGCCAGGTCGGTGGGCAAAAACACCGTTCCCAGCATAAGGGCGCTGGTGATGGTGGCCGAAACCGGCTCCATGGTTCCAAGGAGGCTCGCGCGCACCGAGCCAATCTCCTTAACGCCCTGCATGTAGAACATATAGGCGAAGAACGACCCCACCACAATAAATATCGCGAGTGCACCGACACCCGAGGGCCCGAGCGCCGGCATATGCGCCCACGGCTGGGTAAAGATACTCATCACGATTCCCGCCGAAAGCATGGCCGAGCCCGTGACGACCGGGCTTCCGTATTTGTTGAGGATTCCGGCAGGGATGATTGCTATGCAGGCACCGCCCACGGCGCACAAAAGGCCCGCAAGCAGACCCATCGGCGAGATGCTGAGCGTACTGGGGTCGCCGCCCGTGGCGATCAAAAACGTTCCGCCCAAAGCGAGCAAAATGCCAAGCGCCTCGCGCGTGCGCGGCAGTCGATGCGCGGTGACGCAGGCATACCCCATGACGACCACCAGCTGCAGGCACTGGAAGACGGTCGCGGTGCCCGCGTTGGTCAGGCGCACGGCTGACAGATAGCAAAGCTGGTTGAACAGCAGACCAAAAATCGTAAACAGAATGAGCTGCTTGCGATCGGCGGGGGTAGTCCACAGCTCGATCAAGCGGTCGCGGTCTTTTCTGAGCACAACGAACATAAAGAGCAGGCCAGCGATAACTTGGCGCACGCTCATCAGCCAAAACGTCTCGATATGGCACACGTCAAAGAGGTAGCTGGCGCTGGTGCCGGAAAAACCCCAAAACGTACCGCCGACAAACGCGGCGAGCGTACCCAGGGCCATCTTGCGCGCCTGGGCGTCGTTGAGGCGGTCGCGCCATGCGCGGCGGGTGCTGCGGCTCAGCTCGTCAGTTCCCTCGGGCACGACAAAATCGGCCGCCGCCGTCATCGGTACCGAAGCCTTTTCGCGTGCGTGCTGCGCCGTGCGCTCCTGCTCCATTCCACTCCCCCGAAATCAATTGGCAACAAAGCGCTCAAACTGTAGCACGAATATTGATATGGAAATGCGGACGATTCAGAACATATACGAGCGTCCAAACTGTAGGGACGAAAGGCGCGGATAAGCTATGCCGAGTGGTTGGAATCGTCTAGGGCGCCGGAGGCGGCTTCCGCACTTCCCTCAGCATGCTCGCCATCGTCCCGGTCCTTGTCGCTGTCCCGGCCCTCCTGCTCGCGACGGCGCTTTTCGCGAATCTGCTCAACGGCGGCTCGCAAGGCGGCCTCGTCCTCGGCGCGTGCCACCTCTTGCGTTGTCTTGACCATATGGCGAATCTCGAGCACCAGCAGCACGATCAGCGGCACCACGATAAGCGGAAAGAACAGCAGCGGATTGGTGAGCAACGAGACCACCACGCCCAGCCCCGCCGAGACAAAGACCACGCGCCCCACCACGTCGGCGGCGGGCACGGGCGCAGCATCCTCGACCGGATTGGCATCGCCCTTGGTGCGGTAAACCGGCGTGCCGTCGGCCGCATCCTCCACGGCAACGATGCGATGCGTGTTGAGCGAACCCTCCAGCGCGTCATCGGACGAATGGAAGGTGATGATGTCGCCGACCTGGTAGGCCTGGCTGTTGTCGGTATCGACGACGATAAACGAATGCACGGGAATCGCCGGCTCCATCGAGCCGGTCAGCGTGCGCATAAAGCCGTAGCCCATGATGGTGGGAATCTCGCCGGCGGGCGTGAACACCGTGCGCAGCAGCACCACAAAAGCGACCAGGATCACCACGGTCGCCAACACGTTGATCACGCGGAGCACGTGCTTCATCACTTGTCGGCGTCCTTTGCGGAAGG
This sequence comes from Collinsella sp. AM36-4AA, assembly GCF_003467795.1. Lineage (NCBI taxonomy): Bacteria > Bacillati > Actinomycetota > Coriobacteriia > Coriobacteriales > Coriobacteriaceae > Collinsella > Collinsella sp. AM36-4AA. The sequence goes on along the minus strand of NZ_QSHS01000003.1, from coordinate 9,638 downwards.
CTCGACGTCAGTGGCGTCAGATGCCGAAACGTCGGTCTCATCTCCCTCAACGGTCGTGGCGACATCGCCCTCGGCGGCCTCTCCGCGCAAGCGAGCCAGCAGATAGCGCGACAGGCTGTTGCCCTCGGCACGGCGCTCGGCGCGGGCGCGATCGCGCTCGGACTGCTCCAGCTCGTGTGCCAACGAGTCCAAGCGTTGCTGCATCTCCGCGCGAGCGGCCTCGAGCTCGCGCTCGTGCGCGGCCTTGGCGGCGGCGAGTTCCTGCTCAATACGCTCCCCTGCCTCGAGCTCGGCTGCGGCGGCACGCGCGTCGGCGTCGGCATGAGCCTCCTCGGCGGCACGCGCGGCGGCATCGCGCTCGGCAGCGGCAGCGGCGACCTTCTCGCTGGCATCCACCGCGGCCCGCTCCACCGCAGAATCGGCGGCCGCGCGGGCGGCATCGATTGCGGCATCGGCCGCCTGCTGAGCGGCGGAAACCTTCTCCTCGGCAGCGGCAACGGTGTCGGCAAGCGCCTGCTCCGCCTCGGCCGCGGCGACGTCGGCAGCCTCCTGCGCGGCACGGGCATCGCGCTCGGCCGCCAGCCGCACTTCCTCGATCTGCAGCTTGGCGGCGTCCAGCTTGGCATGCAGTGCAGCCGCTTCCTTGGCAGAGGCCTCACGCACGGCGGCGAGCTCGGCCGCAGCAGCGTCCTTGGCGGCCTGCAGCTCGGCAGCGTCGGCAGCCGTCTTGGCAGCCAGGGCCGCAGCGGCATCGCTTTTGACCTGCGCGATCTGCTCGGAGGCCGCCTGCTCGGCGGCCGCAACCTTTGCATCGGCATCAGCGTGAGCAGCCGTGACCTCGTCATCGGCCTCGACGCGCATCTGCTCAAGCTGTGCCGCCGCAGTCGAGCGCACCTCGGCAGCAGCCTCCTCGGCAGCTTTCTTGCCCGCCTCGACATCCTCCAGCGAACCTTGCAGCTCCTCAACATCAGCCTCGGCCATCTGAGCGCGCTGCGTCAACGCCAGCTCGCGCGTCTTGGCCTCGTCCAGCTCGTCGACCAGGTCGTCGCGCTCGTCGGTCAACGCGTGCGCCTGCACCTTCCAGGATTTCACCTGGCCCTGCAGCTCCTCGATCTGCTCGCGGGCCTCGGCCAGCGCCTGCTCGGCATCGAGCTGGGCCTGCGTGACCTCCTCCACAAACACGCGACGGACCTCGACATCGGGCAGGTCGGGGCTATCGACCTGCACCTCCTTAATCTCCTTAATAAACTTGGGCGCCACCGGCGCGTGTTGCACGCTTTCGAGCTCCTGCAGGTTGCGCTCGTCGTCGGTCAGGCTCTTAAAGACGGCGTAGTTGTTAATGAGGTTGGTGTACATCTGCACCATGTACTCGTCATCGAACGCCAGTGACTGCTGCTGCACGTCGATGTTGTAGCCCACCTTGTCGTAGCGCTCCATAAACTGCCACAGCTGGTAGCACTTGCGGTAGTTGGGGTCCTTCATGATGAGGTTGGTGCGCTGGATGGGGCTGCGGACCGCGCTGCACCCGTTCATGATCTGGCAAAACGACGCGCCGCGCAGCGCCATGACCAGACGGCGCACACGGTCGATGCGCATAAAGACGTCCATGTTGTCGGCGTCGTTCTCGGCAAAGCTCTGGCGGTTTTTGACCGTCATCTCGACGTTATACTCGATCTCTTCGTACGCGTCGTCGATCTTGCTGTGCATCTTAAAGCGGTTGCGGATCTCATTGCCCGTCGACCAAAAGATCACGTCGGTGCGCTTGTCCACAAACGTCAGCAGGCGCTGAATCAGGTGGTAGATGAAGCGGTTCTCGTACAGATCGTAGGTCTCGACGGTATTGACGTTGAGGATGCGCGTGGGATGGACGCCGCCATCGTCGCTCGGCGCCAAAAACTGCGTGTTCTGGCTCAGATGACGGACGCTGTCGGCGCTGATCTTTTTGGCGAGCGAGACCGGCACCACCTCTTCCTCGGTGGTGATAAAGCGCCGCGGCTTTTCGATAATGGTGTTGATGGCGTCGAGCGAGTCCTCGATCATGCTGATCCATTCCTCGTCCACCACCTTGACGAGCTCCTCGCGCTGCTGCTCGATCGTGGTGCCCGAGGCCTGCGCCATCTCAAACAGATAGCGGAAGTAGCGGTTGTCCTCCTGGATGGGCTCCATCTGCTCGGAGAAGCTGGTATAGAGGTCCTGAATGGTCTCGGACATGGGTTACTCCATAGATTGGATCGATCGGAAAGGGGCGGGGCGACATCACGCCGCCCCGCACTTACGCCATTAGTAGAAGTTCTGGATCCGCTGCAGGTACATGACGGAATCGGGCAGGCCGCCCTCGCCAAAGGTCTTCTCGATGTACTCGATCAGGCCCTTCATCTCGTCGCGCACAAAGCTCACGTTCATGGACTCAAACTTCTTGAGCACCTTGCGGGCGATGATGTAGTCCATGCCGCCCAGCTCGGTGCCGCCGCACGCCACGTACACGGGGATAAAGTCGTACATCTGCTTGATGATACGGTTACCAAAGGCCAGCTTAAAGCGGGTCTGCAGGTACTGGTCCAGCTTGTGCATCTTCTGGAGCAGCTCGTCGTCGATTACGTACTCGACCTTAGCCTTTTGGAACAGATACTGCAGGTGGTCGGCCGTCACGTGCACGCGCTCGTGCGGCTCGCATTCAAACGCGTCGGCACGCTCGTTGAGCTCGATGGGGATTGCACGGTCGTACACCTTGTCCGTGATGGTAAAGGTGGAGTCGTCGTTGTTGGCCGTGCCGATGAACCACAGGCTGTCGGGGATGGTGAGCTTGCCGTCGTGCAGAGCCTTGGGATCGGCGGCCCACTGGGTGGGGACCAGATCGAGTACCCACTCGTCGTGGCTGGGCATCTCGAGCACCGACAGGATCTCGGCAAAGTAGTACTCCACGCGGGCGAGGTTCATCTCGTCAAGCACGATCATGGACGGGTCCTGGCGAAGGCCCGCCTCGTACACGGCGCGGAGGAACTCGGTCTCGTTAAAGCGCTTGGAGAACTCGTTAAAGTAGCCCAGTACCTCGGTGCGATCGCGAAAACTCGGCTGCACCGACACGATGGTCGCGGGGTTATCCAGATAGCGGCTAAAGCTGTAGGGCAGCGAGGTCTTACCAGTACCCGAGATGCCCTCCAGGATCAGCAGCTTGGAGGCGGCCATGCCGGCCACAAAGCGGCGGATGACCTCAGGCGTGTAGTAGAGCTTCATCTGGCTGCAGGCGAACGCGCGGAAGCTGTCGACAAAGTCCTCCAGCGAGATGGCATCGTCGTAGGCCGGCGATTCCCAGTCGCGGTACTTAAGGTCCACAAGGGACAGCTTGGGGAAGCGGTTGGCCTGGGCGATCTCTTTTTCCTCGGCAAGGGTCTTGGCCTCGACGGTGGCCTTGGCCATGGCGGCCGCGGCATCCTTGACGCCCTCGCCATCGAGCGCGAGCGACGCGTTGCCCGACATGACGGCCGTCGCCGCAGCGCCCTCGCCAGCAGCCGTACCGGCGCCCGCAGCGGCGCCCACCACGTTGCCCACCGTGGGCAGGTGGTCGTCGGCCAGGGCCGAGGCACCCACGTACGGAATCTGCTTGGTGCCGCCCATGGCATTGACCTTGAGCGCCAGCAGCTTGTTCTTCTCGTCCATAAGGTCGAGCACCTGCTTGTTCAGGCGGCCGATCTCGCGATAGAGCGCCTTGTTGGACGTGTCGTCGCGATGCAGGCGGCGGTTGATGCGGTAGCGGTGGACCAGAATGGCCACGATCAGCACGGGAACCGCGATGAGCATGGCAAACAGAATGACCGCACCGATCTTGCCCACCAGGTCAAACGTGGTGAAGTAGGTCATAAAGATGTTGAAGTACTCAACCCAGCCAAACACCAGCAGGTTAAGGATAGAGCTCACGACGGCAACGACGTTATAGACGACCTTTGCCAGCAGCTCCCAGGCAAATCCCAGAAACTCACTCACCGTCGGTATCCTCCTGCTTGGTCGCGTTCATCGCCGCCTCGGCCTCGGCCTTTAAACGACGGGCTTCCTCGAGCTTGGCCTCGGCCTGGGCGAGCTGCTCGGCGGCGTTATCGGCGGCAACGGTGGCGGTGTCACCCTTGCCCTCGGCGTCCACGATGGCAGCCGCGGCGGCCAGGCGGTCCTCCTCGGCCATAGCGCGCTTAAGGTTCATGCCCACCACGATAAGGTGATACACCTGGTAGATAAAGAACAGCAGCATGGGCAGGACAATCACGATGAGGAAGCCCATGGAGCTGGACAGGAAGTCCATGACCTTGCCCATCTGCGGCAACGCGAACAGGTACTTACCAACGATGTCTCCGTCGCTGATGATGTGCGTATCGGCCACGTCGTTGTTGTCGCCCTTGGTGGTAAAGCTGCGCATGCCGTTGACCTCGTCGATCGCGGCGATGCGGTGCGTGTTGAGCGCGTACTCGTTGTCGATGATGGTGTGGAACGTCACGATGTCGCCCACCTCGAGCTTGGAGGTGTCGCACTTTTGGATGACGATGAGGTCGCCCTTGTTAAACGTGGGCGCCATGGAGTCGGACTGCACGGCGAGCGGGGTGAAGCCGGCGATGTCCGAGACGCTGCCGTCCTCGCGCGTGGCGAGCGTGGTGAACGCGTACAGGGCCGCTACCAGGATGATGATCCACATGACGACGCTCAGTGCGATGGGTGCGGCTTTTTTAACAGATTGCATGATGTCCCTTACTACCGTGTCTGACTAGGTCGTGCGCGGCCCGGTGGCCGCCGTGCATATCTACTGTTCTTCGATGCCCTCAAAGCGCATCGAAACCGAATAGTTAGCTCCCTTTAGCATATTAGTGCAATTTGGGTCCGTTCCCTCGAGCCATATGCGAACGGTTACCGGCTTGTCCGTATCTTTTATTAGGTCGAACATGTCGCTGGCAGCGTTCGCTGCTCCCGAGTCGAGCCCAAAGACGGTGGCCGCACCAGACGAGCCCCCGCCTCCGTTGGGGTTGTAGACCCAGGTGTGGCCATCGGCGGTAAAGCTCATGCGCATGGCGCTGGCCATGCCCTGCGTGTCGGAGCTAAACCGCGTGCCGGACACGCCGCCGTCGCCGTCCTGCCCGGTCAGGCGAACGCGCAAGTCCGTGCTGCTCATAAAGTGCAGCGTGAACTCCAGGTAGGCGCCGGTGGCGGGGTCGGCGGTAGAGCCGTCTTCGAAGGTGAAGGTCTGGTAGTCGCTCGTGGTGACGGGCTTGAGCTTGGACGCGTCGATGTCCACGCCCTTTTCGCTGGCGATGCGCGCCGAGATCTGGTCGAAGCCCAGGCTGTGGACGTATTCGTCGAACGTGGCATGCTCGTCCAGGTCAAAGCGCAGCGAACCGTCGGCGTTGGCGTCGATCATGAGCATGCGGGTTTTGGCGCTATCGGCGATGGAAAACCAGGCAAAGGTTGCCATGGCTATTGCCACCAGGGCAAACAGCACCAGCACCACAGTGGTGGTGAGCTTGCGGCGCAGGTCGGTTTCGGCGGGCGCGGCGGCGCCGGCGGGCTTGCCGGTGGCGGGCGTGCAGCTGGCGGCGGGTTGCTTACGCGTCATGGCTACTCACCGTCCAGGGTCGCAAAGAGCGCCAGGTGCAGGGTGCCCGGGTCTTGATGCAGGTAGTCGGCGCTATCGGGGTCGGTTCCCTCGATGTAGTAATAGATGTCCAGGCGATAGATCTGGCCCAGCGCCAGCGTGGCGAGCGAGTTTTGCGGGCGCTCGGCCGTCTCGCTCGTGTCCAGCGTATAAGCGGCCGGGTCCTGCGTCACGTTGGCACCGCAAGCGAGCTGGCCGTTTTGCCAGCCCAGGAGCATGCCATCGGCGTAGCCGGCAAGGCCAGCCGGGGCGGTCGTGGGATGCTCGCCGCGATGGCCGCTGTCGGAACTGTCGAGCTCAAAGATGTTGGTGGCGAGCACCTGGTTGCCGCTGGAGATCTTAATGCCCACGCGGGCCGCGCGCAGCAGCTCGGCGTTGGCGCCCTGCGGGACCAGCGATTCGGCCAGATACAAGTTGACCCTGCCCTTTACTTTGCTGGCACCCGTTCCGGTAATGGTGGGACGCAGATCGATCCAACCATGGTAGAACGCGGAGCCGTTGTCTTTTGCCTGTTCAAACACCGTGGCATCGCCGGCTGAGTTGTTTTGTGCGCAGGCGGCAAAGCCGTTGAGGTCAAAGGTCGAGACCGGGTAGAGTGTCACGGCACCGCTCGCGTTAGAAGTCAAGGAAACGTCGCCCTGCTGCGACCAGCTACCACGATCGGCATCGCCCTGCTCCAGCACCAGCTTGGACGTGTCGCTGTGCACGCTCACCGAGTTGGTGTTGACCTTCATGTTGTTGGTAAACCAGGCGTAGGTCGCGGCGCCCAAGGTGGCGGCGAGCGCCACCATGACGAGCGCGATGTAGGCACGCGCGCGGCGGGCGTGACGGCGGGCGGCGGCGGGCTCGAGGCGTTCGCGCTCGGCGGCTGCGTTGGAGGGGACCGCGGGGGTCGCGCTCTCGGCGTTGGCCTTGCAGCTATCTGCTGGCATGTGCTTCTTGTCTTCCATGTCGCTTCGCCCCCTTACGCCTTGGCCGCAGCAAAGGCAAGCTGCAGCACCACATCGCGGGCCTGAGCCTCGTCGATGCAGTTGGCGTCGCAGCCTTCCATGTACACAACGTAGCGAACGCTTGCCACTTCGTTGGCGGCCAGCGTGCAGATGGGCGTGGCGCCTGCGCGCGCCGCGGGCGTGTCGCCGGTGCCATCCATGCTGTAAGCGCTTATGGCACGCGCGGGGTCGGCGGTGTAGGTCCAGCCCGAGACACCGGGCGCCACGACCACGCCGTCTTGCGCGGTGGTACGCCTACTGGTGGCGCCCGAGGTGTTGCCCAGATCGTCGCAGGTAAAGATATGCGTTTGCGTGCCCGACTGAGTTGTAATGACCAGGCCCAGACGCAGCGCGGCCAGCAGCTGCGGGTCGTTCGTCACGCTCATCTGGCCCTGATACAGGTACACGTTGAGCGCGCTATCGCTGCCCTTAAGGTACAGCGTGCCCGAAAGGGCGTAGTCGTCCAGCCGCGCGGTGCAGTCGGCGTAGTCGGTCGTGATGCCGGCGGCGTTTTGGAACGTGCCGCGCCAAAAGCGGGAAAGGTCTGCCGTCGAGATGGGATAGAGCGTCTTGTCGGCGGCGGCAAGCGTTGCCGTTGTGTCCCAGGGCCCGTTGGCCGAAAGACCAATCTGCAGGTCGGCGCCCTCGTCGCTTACCGTGTGCGCCACGGGCGTCACGTTGGTGTAGCGCGAGTTGCTAAACCAGGCGTAGGTGGCCGCGCTCAAGGCGGCTACCAGCACCAACATCCATGCGGCCGCAGCAACCATGCGACGGCGCGAGCTTAGGATATCTTTGATGTTCGATACACTCATACCCAGCCCCCTTACGAACGCTTACCGGCAAAGCGCAACGCCAGCGATTGCAAGCTGGTGGCGGCCAGGTTGTTGGTGCAGTCGGGGTCGCAGCCTTCCAGCCACACGTACACATCCACGCGCACGGGCGTGCTGCGGTTGGTGCCCTTGGCAGCGGCGGGCAGGCTGCAGATCTTGGTCGTAGCCTCCTTGAGGCTCACGATGCCAGTGTCTTCGTTGTAGTCACAGAAGTTTGCACTGGTCAGCTGGTCAAAATGAACCGTTGTTCCATCGGAGCGGGTGCTGTCGAGCACCAGGTGATTCTGCTCGTTCTCGCCGGCATCCTTGCCGTCGAGCGTGTTGTAGCGCGCCTGGGGATTGCGCTCGCCCGAGACCTCAAAGATGTACTGGCCCGTAACGGTATCGCCCTGCCCCGGCGCATAGGTAACCAGGCCCACCCGCAGAGCGGTAGAGATGGGGTTTGCCGGGTCCTGCTCGGTAAAGTCGATGCCCGACAGGTACACGTCGGTCGCGGCAGAGTTGGTGGCCAGGTACAGGGAGGTCTTGTAGTAGTCGGAATGCTCTGCGGCACCAAACATGCTGGCAAACAGCGAGTCCTGGGTGGTTCCGCCGGTAAAGCCCGTTACCTTTTGAAAGCCGTTGAGCACGTTGTCGGTCGAGACGGGATCGAGCAGACCCGTAAAGCTCAGGCCGGCGTTGGTTTTGTATTCGCCGTCGTACTCGTTGGAGATAAGGAAGGTCACGCCCGTGCCCGCGGCCATCTTGACGTCGGTGATGTGGCGGTTGGCGTTGTAGATGTACCAAGCATACGTTACGGCTCCGGCAGCAGCAAGCGCCACCAGCAACGTGGCGAGCATGCGATTGAACTGTTTTCGCAGCGAGCGCGCGTCCGACATGTCCCTCCCCCAGATGCCGCATCGTAAACTACCTGGACACCATTTGCCCATAATGGGAACATTTTACGCGAACGTGCAGTTCATCGGGGGTACAAACGCGACTTTTCACGTGCTGCTCGTGCCGGATCGGGGGCCGATAGGGTCGCAAGTTGCCACTTTTTAAAAAATAGTTCTTGCCACCGGATGGGAGCTCCGTTATATTATTCCCTGCGCACTCGCGCACCCTTGATCGGGCGTTTAGCTCAGGGGGAGAGCGCTTCCCTGACACGGAAGAGGTCAGAAGTTCAAATCTTCTAACGCCCACCAAATGTTCGCAGCTCAGAGGCTTCGCCTCTGAGCTGTTTTATTTTACGGCGACCAAGCCCAGAGGATGCCACGGCACCCAAAGCGCCCAAACAGCCCCGGTGATTGCCCCGATCAGGCGCGGTTGGGTCTCGCAGCCATATATAAATAACCCCCTATAAAGTGAGGTTTAATACTTTTCCCGAGAAGTGAACGAGCTTATTTGGACCCCCAGAGCATCCACACTTTTTGACGTTAAAACCGCAGGACCCCAGCAGCAAAACCGCAGGAAACGGGCCCCTAAAAGTGTCGATGTTTCGGGGGTCCATTCTGGCTCGTTCACTTCTCGGGAAAAGTATTAGATCTGGATATATGGCCGCTAATTCTAACCCCCTGTTACCGCCCCTACCAATACTGATGCGCATCGATAACGGCTTGCCAGAGCCAAAATCGCTTCGTTTCGGCACGCGCATGGGCAAAATATCGCTGCTCTGCACTCATCGCCTTGTTAAAGATGGGGCGCTTATTCCGATGCAGCTTCCGTCGGATGCGTTCGCACAGCCGAACGAGCTTGTCGTAGTCATTTGCTTGGTCGGTTGTCACCGTAAAATACGCTACTCCCTCAAGCAGTTCCAACTCGTTGCGGCGCTCGGCATCCTTGTGGATCTTCTCGCGGCCGTCATGAATGGCATCGCTGTCGTAGTCGACCATCGCGGTCAGCACCTCTGGCAGCAGCCCGGCCTTTACTTTATCCCTGCCCACCTCGACTTTAGCCGTAAGCGTAATGTCGGGCGTGCGCTCCAACACGCGCAGTTTGCGCTCGCGCCCATCGTTGAGTCCATCGCGAATGAAAGCCTTCTTGTTGAGCTCGGCCTTGCCCAATGCATACCCGCCGTAGCGCGCAGGCAGCGACATAAACATGCACAGCCCCGACTCCCTCGGAGAGCGCGATCCCTCGATCACATACGCAAGCAGCGCCTTTGCCTTCGCGAGACCCCTTACCTGAACTGCCTCCCATTTCTTGGACACG